>NZ_JBHXBO010000003.1:0-47933 GCF_042726775.1 Oerskovia sp. NPDC060287 | reverse complement strand
GGTCCTGGGCGACCGCGCGGATGGCGCGGCCGAATTTGGTTCTGTTGATGACGATTTCGGTGGTGATCGCGAGCACGACGGCCGCGGCCCACCGCAGCCCCTGGTCCGCCCCGACCGTCGCGCCCGGCGGGCGTGCCCCGACGACCACCACGGAGCAGAGCACACCATGCCGAGACGGCTCGTTCCCGTCACCCCCGCCCGCACCCCGCTCCAGACCGGCGTCCTGGTCGTGTGTCTCGTCACGGGGTTCGCCACGCTCCTGGACTCCGCGGTGCTCACGGTCGCCGCCCCCGCACTGCGGGACGGGCTCGGGGCGAGCACGGCGCAGCTCCAGTGGATCCTCGCGGGCTACTCGTTGACGTTCGGGCTCGCGCTCGTCCCGGCGGGGAGGCTGGGCGACCGCTACGGACGCCCGTGGTTCCTCGTGGCCGGTCTCGTGCTGTTCGCCCTGACGAGCATCGTCGGGGCGAGCGCGCAGGATGCCGACGTGCTCGTCGTCGCGCGACTGGTGCAGGGGATCGGGGCGGGCACGGCCAACCCGCAGGTCATCGGGCTGCTCCAGGACCACTTCGAGGGTCCCGCCCGAGCACGCAGCCTCGGCGCCTACGCCTCGACCGGGGCGTTCGCGGCCGTGATCGCCCCGCTCGTCGGTGGGGTCGTGCTCGCTGTGGCGGGTCCCTCGGGCTGGCGCGTCTCGTTGCTCCTGACCCTCCCGTTCGCGCTCGTGGCCGCGGCGCTGTGCGTGCGCCTCGTGCCGCGCGCAGACCGTGCGGTCCGGGCCGCGCCCGGCCTCGACCCGGTGGGTCTCGCGCTCCTCTCGGTGACGGCGCTCGGTCTCCTCGTGCCGTTCGTCCTGGCCGGCCCGCTCGCCGCCCGCGCGCCCTGGGGCGCGGTCGTCGTCGTGGGCGCGGTGACGCTCGTGTGGTGGGAGCGGCGATACGCCCGCACGGGCCGGACGCCGGTGCTCTCGCCCGAGCTGCTCCGGGCGCCGGGCTTCGCGCTCGGCTGTCTCGTGGCGACGTTCACGTTCGGCTCGGCGCTCGGGTTCTCGGCCGTCCTCATGATCTATCTCCAGGAGGGGGCTGGGCTCACCGCGGTCCAGGCGGGGCTCGTCACGACCCCTGGCGCCCTCGCGTCGGTCGTCGCGGCCCACCTCTCGTGGCGGCTCGTGCGACGCTTCGGCCGCACGGGGGTCACCGCGGCGATCGGGGCCAAGATCCCGGTCGCGGTCGCGCTCCTACTGGCCGTGCTGCTCCTGCCTGACCGGTTCGTGGTGGTGAGCCTCGTCGTCGGGCAGGTGCTCACCGGTGTCACGGGTGGACTGACCATCTCCACCAACCAGGCCCTCACCCTCGACCGGGCACCGACCGGGCAGCACGGCGTCGCGGCCGGGATGCTCCAGGTCTCGCAGCGGCTCTCCGCGACCGTGTGCATCGCCGCGATGACCGGCGCGTTCGTCGGCGTCGCGGCCGGCCCCGCAGGGCACGGCGCGGCGCTCGCGGGCGCGGTCGTCGTGACCGCGCTCCTCGCCGTGGCGGCCACGGCGTGCTCGGTGCTCGACGACGTGCTCGCGCGCCGTCGTCGGGCCCGAGCAGGGAGCCCCGCTGCCGAGGCCGCTCTCCAGCCCGTGTGACCCTCTCGCGCGTCACACGTTCTCGAACGGTGGGAAGAACGGGCAGGGGCCTTGTCACCCGGCCCGCGGGGTGATCGCATGCGGGCATGAGCCTTCCCACCCGCACCCTCGGCGGCGCCGCCCCCGCCGGTCCGCTCACGGTCTCCGCGATCGGTTTCGGCGGCATGTCCGTCACGGACGCCTACGGACCGGCCGACGAGCGTGAGGCCACCGACACCCTGCACGCCGCGCTCGACGCCGGCGTCACGCTGTTCGACACGGCCGACGTCTACGGGCACGGTCGCAACGAGGAGCTGCTCGGGCGGGTCCTCGGGCCGCACCGGGACCGCGTGGTGATCGCGTCGAAGCTGGGCCTGCCCCCGGCCGGGGGCCACCCGGACGGGCGCCCAGTGGACGGTCGCCCTGCCTACGTGCGCCGCGCGATCGACGCGAGCCTGAGCCGCCTCGGCACGGACCGGCTCGACCTCTACTACCTGCACCGCGTCGACCCCCAGGTCCCGGTCGAGGACACGGTCGGGGCGCTCGCCGAGCTGGTCGACGCGGGCAAGGTGCTCCACGTCGGGCTCTCGGAGGCCTCGGTCGAGACGGTCCGGCGCGCGCACGCCGTGCACCCGGTGACGGCCGTCCAGAGCGAGTACTCGCTCTGGACGCGCGACCCCGAGGACGAGGTGCTGCCCGCCCTGACCGAGCTCGGGATCGGGTTCGTACCGTTCTCGCCCCTGGGGCGCGGCATCCTCACGGGGACGGTCGACCTGACCGAGGGCTTCGCCGCCGACGACGTCCGTCGCGCCCACGCGCGCTACCGCGGCGAGGACTTCGCGCACAACCGGGCGCTCGTCGCCCGGCTCGAGGAGGTCGCTGCAGGCCGCGGTGTCACGACGGCGCAGCTCGCCCTCGCGTGGATCCTCGCCCAGGGGGAGCACGTCGTCCCGATCCCTGGCACCAAGCGCACCGCCTACCTCGAGCAGAACGTGGCCGCGGCGCTCGTGGACCTGAGCGCGGACGAGGTCGAGTCCATCGGTGCGCTGTGGCCGCGCAGCGCGGTCCGTGGGCAGCGGCACCCTCAGATGGAGCTGCTCGGCGGATGAGCGCGTCAGTCCCCGGACGCCGCAGACAGGTCCGGTCCGTGCGACGTAGGCTCGTCGCATGACCGCGCTGATCCCCGACTCGGACCTCGACCAGACCGCGACCACCGCCACGGGCGCCCCGCAGGCGCCCGGCGCCCCGGCCCCCACGGTCGCGGAGGCCGTCGAGGCGACGGCCCGTCGCGCCAAGACGGCCTCGCGCACGCTCGCGACCGCCACGCGCGCGACCAAGGACGCCGCGCTGCTCGCGCTGGCCGACGCCCTGGTCGAGGCGACCGAGGAGATCGTCGCGGCCAACGCGCAGGACCTCGAGCGCGGCCGCGAGAACGGGACGTCCGCCGGTCTCCTCGACCGCCTCGCGCTGACCCCCGAGCGCATCGCCGCGATCGCCGACGCGCTGCGCGACCTCGCGTCGTTGCCGGACCCGGTCGGCGAGGTCGTGCGTGGCTCGACCCTGCCCAACGGTCTGCGCCTGCGTCAGGTCCGCGTGCCCATGGGCGTCGTCGGGATGATCTACGAGGCGCGCCCCAACGTGACCGTGGACGCGGCGGGCCTGGCGCTCAAGAGCGGCAACGCCGTGATCCTGCGCGGCGGCTCGGCCGCAGCGGCCTCGAACGAGGTCATCGTCGACGTGCTCGGGCGTGCGCTCGAGGCCCAGGGGCTGCCCGCAGACCTCGTCCAGTCCATCGACCGGCACGGGCGTCCGGGCGCCGTCGCGCTCATGCACGCGCGCGGTCTGGTCGACGTGCTGGTGCCGCGCGGGGGAGCGGACCTCATCCAGACCGTCGTGCGCGAGTCGACCGTCCCCGTGATCGAGACGGGCGTCGGCAACTGCCACGTGTACGTCGACGCCTCGGCGGACCAGGCGAGCGCGCTCGCGATCCTGCTCAACTCCAAGACGCAGCGCGTGGGGGTCTGCAACGCCGCCGAGACGCTGCTGGTCCACGCCGACGCAGCCCCTGAGTTCCTGCCCTCGGCGCTCGCCGCGCTCGACGGGGCCGGGGTCGTGCTGCACGGCGACGCGCGCACCGCGGAGCTCGCCCCCGCGGGCATCGAGATCCTGGCCGCGACCGAGGACGACTGGGCGCGCGAGTACCTCGCCCCGGAGATCGCTGTGCGCGTCGTCCCGGACCTCGACGCGGCGCTCGAGCACATCCGCACCTGGACGTCGGGGCACACCGAGGCCATCGTCACGCGCGACCTGGCCTCGTCCGAGCGCTTCGTCGCCGAGCTCGACTCGGCCGCGATCATGGTCAACGCCTCGACCCGTTTCACCGACGGGGCCCAGTTCGGGCTCGGGGCCGAGATCGGGATCTCGACCCAGAAGCTCCACGCGCGCGGGCCCATGGGCCTGGCCGAGCTCACGACGACCAAGTGGGTCGTCCACGGCGACGGTCACGTGCGTCCCTGATCACAGGCTGCCCTGCGTCCAGCACGACCGTGAGAGACTGGACGACGATCGGCGCCCGGCGCCGGTCATCCATTGATCCACGCACCACGCACCAGAACTAGTAGGAGGACATCGTGCTCGCTGCTGCCGCACAGGTTGCCCAGGAGAACGCCGAGGCCGTCACCCACCTTCCGATCCCGCCGATCGGGTTCGGCATCGTCGGGTTCGGCGTGCTCGTCGGTCTCCTCCTCGTGACCTACGCCTTCCGTAGCGTCGGTACCCGCCACTGACCCGGTCGCTGGTGGACCCGTCGGACATGACGTCGAGCAGGCCCCGGCTCGGGGTGATGGGTGGCACGTTCGACCCCATCCACCACGGTCACCTCGTCGCGGCGAGCGAGGCAGCAGCCCGTTTCGGTCTCGACGAGGTCGTCTTCGTCCCCACGGGCAAGCCCAGCTTCAAGCAGCACCAGAAGGTCACGGCTCCCGAGCACCGCTACCTGATGACGGTCATCGCGACGGCCTCGAACCCGCGGTTCACGGTCAGCCGGGTGGACGTCGACCGACCGGGGCTCACCTACACGGTCGACACGCTGCGCGACCTGCGCGCGCAGCGCCCGGACGCGGACCTCTTCTTCATCTCGGGAGCGGACGCGATCGAGCAGATGCTGACCTGGAAGGATGCCGACGACCTGTGGAAGATGGCACACTTCGTGGCGGTCTCCCGTCCGGGTCATCAGCTCAGCGTCGAGGGACTGCCGCCGGGGGTCGTCTCCACGCTGGAGATCCCCGCGCTCGCCATCTCGTCGACCGACTGTCGGCAGCGGGCGGAGGCCGGCCAGCCGGTCTGGTATCTGGTACCGGACGGTGTCGTCCAGTACATCGCGAAGCACGGTCTGTATAGAGGTCAGCACCATGAGTGATCAGCACGGGGGCAGCATGCAGCCCGTCCGTCCCTTGACGCGCCGAGAGATCCGCGAGCGCGAGGCAGCTGCGGCCGAGCAGGCCGCCGGCTCCACCGCGCCCGCCTCGGGCGGGTTCCCGCCGCCGGCGCCCACTCCCGCTCCCGCGCCGGCGCCGGCGGTCCCCGCCGCTCCGGCAGGACCGCCGCCCTCGCGCCGTTCGATGCGTGAGCCCGTCGGCCCGACCGCGGGGGACGGCTTCGCGAGCCCGGCCCCGGTCGTGCGCCCGCCGTCCATGACGGGTGGCATGCGAGGGGTCGACCAGACGGGTCGGCTCACGCCGATCCAGGAGACCGTCGAGCACGTCGCGATCCGGCCGAACCAGGGCCCCCCGGCAGGGATGACGCCCCCGGTCCGTCAGAGCATGCGCGCTCCGTCGACAGCGCCGTCGCCGTTCGAGACCCCGGCCTCACGGCCCACGCCGGCTCCCCAGGCTGCACCGCCCGCAGCGCCTGCTCCTTCTCCTTCTCCTTCTCCGTTCCCGCCGTCCCAGGCTGCGGCCCCGGCCCGCGAGTCCATGTCCTCGCGCATCCAGCCTTCGGAGACGCCGCGGGCTGCGGCGACGCCTGCGCCGGCACAGCCCACGCTGCCCTGGCAGCAGGCGACCGCACCTGCCGCGCCCGCCCCGGTGCAGACCCAGGCTCCGGCTCAGGCAGCCGACGCGCCTCCGGCACTTCCCTGGGAGACCGTGACCACGGGGTCTGCAGCGGGGGCGGCGGCGGCTCCTCCTTCTCCGTTCGGTGCGCCGACGGCCGCGCACGAGGAGCAGAGCGGCTCGCCGTTCCCCGTCGCAGGTGGTGCACGCCCCGGCGCTTCCGGTCGTCGCGCGGCGGACGACGAGCTCGACGAGGACGAACGTCCCCCGGGCCACGCCTACACCTGGCTCCACTACCTGATCCTCATCGCCGTCGCGTTCGTGCTCGGCCTGCTGATCTGGCAGATGCTCCTCAACGGCAGCGCTGCAGGGGCTGCAGCCGCTGCGCCGCGCGAGATCGCGGCGAGCGCCACCCACCCATACGTCGGCCTGTCCTCCTGACAGGCCTCGGAACACACAACGGAGAGTCGTGACTGCAACGGAACGCGCTGTCGAGCTTGCGGTGATTGCGGCTCGCGCCGCATCGGACCGCAAGGCCGAAGAGATCATCGCCCTGGACGTCAGTGAGCAGCTCGTGCTGACGGACGTCTTCCTCATCGCCTCGGGAACGAGCGAGCGGCAGGTGTCCGCGATCGTGGACGCGGTCGAGGAAGAGCTGCACAAGGTCGGCGTCAAGCCGATCCGTCGCGAGGGCAAGGCGGAGGCCCGTTGGGTCCTGCTGGACTTCGGCGACATCGTCGTGCACGTCCAGCACGCCGAGGACCGGGTCTACTACGCGCTCGAGCGCCTCTGGAAGGACTGCCCTGTCATCGAGCTGCCCGAGGACGCGCGTGGCGGAGACGGGTCGTCGAGCACCGACGTCACCGACGCCGCGGACGACGGCGCCATCTACCTCGCGGAGGACTCGCAGGCGTGAGCGCGCGCACCGTCGTCTTCCTGCGCCACGGGCGCACCGAGTACAACGCGGCCATGCGCCTCCAGGGGCAGGTCGACATCCCGCTGGACGCCGTCGGGCACTGGCAGGCCGAGCAGGGGGCCCGGTCGCTCGCGGCCGCGCACTCCCCGACGCTCGTCGTCGCGTCGGACCTGACGCGTGCGGCCGAGACGGCCGGGTACTACGGGAAGGCGACGGGCATGCCCGTCTCCCTCGACGAGCGTCTGCGCGAGCGCGGGTTCGGCGAGTGGGAGGGCATGACGGGCGAGGAGCTCTCCGAGCGCTGGCCCGACGAGTACGCGGCGTGGCGCCGTGGCGAGGAGCCCGCTCGTGCGGGCGCCGAGTCGCGGGCCGACGTCGCGGCGCGCATGGTCGCGGCCGTCACCGAGCACGCCGACGCACTGGACGAGAAGGACACGCTCGTCGTCGTCTCGCACGGTGCGGCGATCACGTTGGCCATCACGGCCATGCTCGGTCTGGACCCGACGGGCTGGCGGGGGATCTCGGGACTGAACAACGTCCACTGGTCCCAGCTGCAGCGTTCGGGAGCGAACGCGTACCCCTCGTGGAGGCTCGTCGCGCACAACGTCGGAGCCGACTTCTCGCTCGACGAGTGGAGCTCTGGACCCGATTGGATTTTCCAGCCGACTTCGGCATAAACTAGCGATGCTTCCGAGGGGGAAAACCTCAAGGAAGTGCGGGACCAGCAATGGTTCTCGGGGCTGTGGCGCAGCTGGTAGCGCACCTGCATGGCATGCAGGGGGTCAGGGGTTCGAGTCCCCTCAGCTCCACCCGACACGAAGGCCGTCTCCCTCACGGGAGGCGGCCTTCGTCGTTTCCCGGGTCTTTTCTGCGGAGCAGGCGGCCTCTTGTGTCGCGCGTCACAGGGGCCTGGCCGATCCTCTTTCGGGAAGGTCCCGGGGGTCGTTCTTCTTTCCAGGCGCTGATGCCGGCGGATCGCACCGAGGTCGTAGGGTGACCCCGATCACTGTCTGCGGCTGTGCCGCGGGGTCGTCCCTGGTTGACTGGTCGCGACGGGGTCCACGACGCGGCGCGTCGCAGCCTCGTCCCGTGCCCGCACCGTCGAAGGAGACAGACCATGGACGCCTTGCACGTCGACCTTCTGGTCATCGGGTTCGGGAAGGGTGGCAAGACCATCGCTGCGGCGATGGGACGCCGTGGCCAGCGGGTCGTGATGGTCGAGCAGTCCGACCAGATGTACGGCGGGACGTGCATCAACATCGGGTGCGTGCCGACCAAGGCGCTCGTCCACGACGCCGAGTCGCGTCGACCGGGCGACGCTCCGAAGCACTGGTACGCGCGAGCAGTCACCCGCAAGACCGACCTGACCGCGCTGTTGCGGGGCAAGAACTTCGACATGCTCGACGTGATCGACTCCGTGACCGTCGTGACGGGGCGGGCGACGTTCGCCGGGCCGCGCGAGGTCGAGGTCCGGGCGGGAACCGACCTCCTGCGGATCCGCGCGGAGACGGTGGTGATCGACACGGGCTCGGAGCCCGTGATCCCCGAGATCCCGGGCGTGCACGACAACCCGCGCGTGACGACGAGCACGACGCTCATCGCGACCGAGGATCTCCCGGCGCGGCTCGTCGTCATCGGCGGCGGGTACGTGGGGATCGAGCTGGCGGGCATGTATGCACAGTTCGGGTCGCAGGTCACGGTCCTCGAGTCCGCGGAGCGGGTCTTCGGCCGGGAGGACGACGACGTCGCGGCCGCCGCACGCGAGATCCTCGAGCGGCAGGGGGTCACGTTCCTCACCGGGGTGCGCGCGACCTCGATCCGGGACGCCGACGACGGCGCGACTGTGTCGTACGAGGGTAGGGGGCCGGGGGGCGCCGGCGGGGGCGCGGTGACGGGCGACCTGGTCCTGCTGGCCGCGGGGCGGCGGCCCGTCACGGCCGGGCTGGGGCTCGACGTCGCCGGGATCCGCACCACGGACCGGGGCGCGATCGAGGTCGACGAGCACCTGCGGACGAGCGTCCCCGGGGTGTACGCCGTCGGCGACGTCAACGGCGGACCGCAGTTCACGTACATCTCCCTCGACGACTCGCGGATCGTGCTCGACCAGCTCGTGGGATCGGGGGAGCGGTCTACCGCGGACCGGGTCGCGGTGCCGTACACGGTGTTCGTCTCGCCGCCCCTCGCGCGCGTGGGCCTCACCGAGCGGGAAGCGCGTGCAGCAGGCCACGACGTGCTCGTGGCGAGCAAGGCGGTCGCCGCCCTCGCCGCGATGCCGCGGGCGCGGATCGTCGAGCAGACCGACGGCCTCATGAAGTTCGTCGTGGACGCAGGGAGCGGTCTCGTGCTGGGCACCGCGCTCCTGTGCGTGGACTCCCAGGAGCTGATCAACACGGTCGCGCTCGCGATGAGGCACGGCATCAGCGCCACAGGGCTGCGCGACGCGATCTATACCCACCCGTCCTCGACCGAGGGGTTCAACGAGGTGCTGGCGGCGCTCGTCTGAGGGCGAGCCTCGAAGAGTTGGGTACCGGGGATCTCCCTGGTGGATTCTCCCTCGAGGTCGACACGCGACGTGTTCGGTCTCAGACGGACTGGACGTCAGGGTCTGGGCGCCCCTTGGGCGAGCGGTCGCTGGAAGTGTTCGACGCGGTGAGGGTGTGGGAGTCGGACACTGTCGGCAGCGCGAACTCCAGCATCTCGCGTGTGTCGGCGTCGTCGAAAAGGGAGAGACTGACCTGCCACACTGACCTCGGCGATCACGATCTGGCCGGTTAGGCGTGGATGCATCGTGCGTTGGCGACGGCCGCGTGCGGTGTGACACGAGAGTGAACAGGGGGGTGCAGGATGACACCGGCGCATGAGGCGGTCGAGCACGGGGACCTTCTCCGCCTTCGAGACCTGTTGGACGGTGGGGTCGACGTCGAGGAGATCGAAGGTGGCCTGACGCTGCTGCAGCATGCGATCGACGTCGAGCTGGACGAACATGTCCAAAGCGGAGAGCCGCTACAGGTCAACGTCACGGCCTACCTGCTCGCTCGGGGCGCCGATCCACTCGCCTCGTCCCTTGCACCTGGTGGATCGGCACTTCACATGGCGCGACTGGGTGGACACTGGCTCGCGGTTGCGCTGATCGAGTCGACCGCGAAGCGCCGACACTGACGAGTGTCTCCGACGATGTGGCGGCAGGTTCTCAGCTGCTGAGTCCGCCCAATCAGGGAACGGGGGATAACGGAGTTCGCGATTGCGAGTGGCGGTGCCTGGCGATTCCAGCAAGTTCGCCCGGCGCTCGACCCATTGTTCCCATCTGGGTTCCGACCTGGAGGGCTCGCTGAAACTGCGAGCGGGTGCGATGTGGCTCCTGGTGAATACTCTCATGTCGGGGTGAGTGTTGCGGTGCCGACCCTGCGAGACGCGTCGCTCAGGTGCTCGTCAATGAACGCGCGGATGGGTCGCCTTGCGTGATTGTTGCTGTTACGCCACGTGAGTTTGAGAGGGAGGAGGATCTGGTCATGGCAGAAGTCGGCCACGGGGAGTGGGTGGACTGGGCGGTCCGATCTTCCCTGAATGTGCTCATCTCCGAGCTAGGGGGCGTCTCCTCGGACCTCAGCCCTGATTCGTCTCGAGGCGACGGCCTTGGATAAGCGTCGCTCGGAGGCGCTCGCAGTGTTAGCGGGCATGCAGGCCGACCAGGTGTACCCTGTCATGACGTTGGCGCTCGTTCCGGTCGTCACGCGGGAAGGCCGGCGGGCTTGGTGGGGATGTCGAAGACCTCACAACCCGCAGGGCCTCGTATGCCACGCCAGTGCGGCAAGAAGGCGCGACATAAATCGATGTATCAATTGATGGTAATTGCCGTGAGCTCGCACCCACGAAGGCTGGTAGACGCCAGGCTTTGTCAGTGAGATGTGCAGCAAGTGGGAACTCTTCAACCTGCGAAATCCGAGTCGTGAGAAGTTGGATTTCTACGTCGGTAATGGTGACGGCCGTCTCTATGTGGAGTTTGATCTGTGGGAGGATCTCTTAAATTGGTACGCCGACGGCGTGGCCAAGACTCTCTTCGTTGACCGTGCCCGTCCCAACGTGATTGTATCCTGGACGGCTTCAGGGCGAGATCCGGACCTTTCTTCGATGGTGGCGATCACTGAGACTCTGGTTGATGACCCCGCTTTCGTCATATATGACGAGGCAGGGGGTGTGCGCAATTCATGGTGAGGCTGCCAGCCCCTGGACAAGCCGGACACGCGTCCGCCTGTGTCGGGGACTCGTGCTGCGCCTCGACTCGTCCGTGGCAGCGCTCTTCGCGCAGGCACGACGAGGTCGTGCTCATCCTTCTCGTGGCCGGGGGCGTTACGCTGCTGCGGTGCCGGGGCTCAGGCTTCTGCCGCTCGTTCGCCGACGGCAGGTCCCGGTCGCCCGAGCATTGGGGTGCTGCGCCCGGTCCTCGTCTGCCGGCGCCAGCGCGGAGAGCGCCTGGTGGCCCTGACCGCGACAGGGGCTATCGTCGACCGTCGACGGGACTGATCTCAGCAACAGGATCCATGCGTGCGCGTATAGCCTCACCGTCATCAGCGACCCACTCGTACCGTGTCCTCGCGGGATCGACGCCAGTACTTGTCCTCAATTGCGACGAGTGGACAAGTGTGGCGAATCTCGAAGTGCACTAGGGGAAGCATGGGCCGGAAATGGGGCTTGGCTCTCAGGTCGATTCTCGTGAGGTAGAAGGATCTCATGTGTGACTGTGTTGGAGCGCTCCCAGGACCTGCTGCCACACCGAATGGAGTGATGGAATGATTGTCAAGTCCGCTCGTGATGAGAAGTTCCCCTGCCCGTGCTGCGGGTATCGAGTCTTCGATAGCGGGCCGGGATCCCAGTTGATCTGCCCGGTTTGCTTCTGGGAAGATGATGAAACACAGCTCCGCTGGCCGCTACTTGAAGGCTGTTCGAATAAGGTCTCGTTGGTGGAGGCTCAGGCGAACTATCAGCTTCTTGAGGCCTCGGAGGAGAGATTTCTGACTAAAGTTAGAGGTGCTGAGGAGTGCGAGTTTCGTTCTCCGTGCTGGCGGGTCATCGATATGTCTCGGGACGTCTTCGAAGCGACGCTTGAAAGCTGGCGCCCCTGGCCGGAGGACCGAGTTGTTCTCTACTGGTGGACCCCTCAATTCTGGAATTTGCATCCTCGGCTTGGCTGATTGCAGGGTGGAATTGTAAGGTGTGGCGAACTGACTCCTCGGGCTGACGTCCCGCAGGTATTTGGCGAGTGTGGGGTAGAGGAGTGGGCTCGTGATCTACCTGCTGTGTGGCGAGGTCTGGCACTCGGCTGTGATGTCAAGTGATCGGCAGCGGTTGGCTGATGTTGCTTTGGCGCACGTAATGAGGCCGCCCGTTCGTCGTGGTGGAGGGTTCGAGCTGTGGTCCGACGCGTGGCTGTGGGTGGCAGCGGCCCCCTCACCAGGGTCGCTGGCCGACTCCCCGGAGATGCCCCTCGGAGTCGATCTCGGTCTGCTGCGCGTGGGCGCCAACTGCGAGACGGCGTCGGGCGGGGTCGTGTGGATGGCCGGCACGGCGCACGAGCGGCACGGCGCCACGGCAGGTCAGGTCTGGGTGTCGGGCGGTGGTGCGCAGGGTCCTGTGCGTGCGGACGTCGTGGCGGACCCGCACGTCCCGACGTTCTTCTCCGAACGAAGCACCCTGCCGATCAGCCAGGTGCGGGAGGTACTGAACGAATTCGTCACGGAGGACTCCGGGGAACGCCCGCGGTCTGTCTCGTGGGTGGCTGGACGGCTCGACGGAAGCCGGATGGACGAGTCCCGACCGCAGACCTCGTTCGCCAGCGACGACCCGTGGGGGTGATGTCGTGCTGATCAAACGCTCTGGCGGCGTCGCGGCGCCGCCGCAGGTCTCGGCGTCGGCGCGATTGCCTCGTGGGTGCTCGTACCGGCCCGCGGTGGACGAGCCGGACAGGTCCGCCTGTCGAGGACTTGTGATGCGCCTCGTCGCGTCCGCGGTAGCGCTCTTCGCACAGGCACGACGAGGTCGTGCTTACCCTCTCTTGGCCAGGACCGTGACGCTACGTCGGTAGCGGGTAGATCACCGCCGCTCGTTGCCTCGACGGTAGTTCCCGGTCGCCCGCGCCAGCAGGTGCTGCGCCCGGTCCTCGTCGGCGGTCTCAAGAGCTGCGATCAGCCGTGCCGCCCGGGCGCCGGAGATCGTCGCGACGAGCCGCCCGCCCCGGTAAGCGAGGACGGTCCCGGACGCCGTGACGCGGTGGTCGAACGGGTCCTCGACGAGGCGCCCGCGTGCGTCGGGAGGGCCGGATCTGCTCATGCGGCGACCGTAGCCAAGGGCGCACAGACCACGCCAGGCGATTGACGCCGTCGGGCAGGGGCAGGGGCAGCGGGCGCGGTGGCACCCGCCTCGCGTACCGGACCCTCATTCGCATGGACGACATCCGTCCACGATGCGTGCTTTGCGGCGGATCCTTTGCCGTACCGATACCGTGCAGCCATCCGAGCAAGGAGGTCAGCATGCGCATCGGCGTGCCCAGAGAGACCCGTCCCGGCGAGCGGCTCGTCGCCGCGACGCCCCGGACCGTGGCCCAGCTCGTGGGCCTGGGGTACGACGTCGTGGTCGAGTGCGGCGCCGGTGAGCGCGCGAGCTACCCCGACGACGCGTACGTGGAGGCGGGCGCGAGCCTGGGTGACGCGGCGCAGGCGTGGGGAGCCGACGTCGTCACGGCCGTCAACAGCCCGTCGGCCGAGCAGGTCGCGTCGCTGTCGGAGGGTGCGACCCTGATCGCGATGCTGGCCCCCGGCTCGAACGAGGCGCTCGTCCAGCAGCTCGCGGACCACGGTGTCACGGCCCTGGCGCTCGACGCGGTGCCGCGCATCTCGCGCGCGCAGTCGCTCGACGTGCTCAGCGCGATGTCGAACGTCGCGGGGTACCGTGCCGTGGTCGAGTCCGCGGAGGAGTACGGCGGCATGTTCGCCGGCCAGGTGACGGCCGCCGGCAAGACGGCCCCGGCGTCGGTGTTCGTGATCGGTGCGGGCGTCGCGGGTCTCGCCGCGATCGGCACGGCCGCGAGCCTGGGCGCGCAGGTGCGTGCGTTCGACGTGCGTCCCGAGGTCGGTGAGCAGATCGAGTCGATGGGCGCCGAGTTCGTCCAGGCCGAGGGCGCGCGCCAGGAGGTCAGCACCGACGGCTACGCGAGCGCGCTGACGGCTGAGCAGGAGCGCCTCACCGCCGAGATGTACGCGGCGGAGAGCGCGCGCGCCGACATCGTCATCACCACGGCGCTCGTGCGGGGACGCGCCCCGCGCACCATCAGCGCCGAGATGGTCGCCGCGATGCGGCCCGGCAGCGTGATCGTGGACCTCGCGGCCTCGGGCGGCGGGAACTGCGAGCTCACGGTGCCGGGGGAGCGCGTCGTCACGGACAACGGCGTCGTGATCCTGGGCTACACGGACCTCACGAGCCGCATGCCCAAGCACACGTCGCAGCTCGTGGGCACGAACATCGTCAACCTGCTCAAGCTCCTGACCCCCGGCAAGGACGGACAGGTCGTGCTCGACCTGGACGACGAGGTGCTGCGCGGCATGACGGTCGCGCGCGCGCGCGAGGTCCTGTGGCCGCCGCCCCCGGTCGCCGTCTCGGCCGCGGCCCCCGCGGCCCCGGCAGCGCCCGTGGTCGACGAGGCCCAGGCCGCGCTCGACGCCGCGACGGCCCTCGACGAGGCCCGACGGCGCGGCACCCGCCGGGCGGTCGGGTACGCCCTGGCCGCGGTGCTGGCCGCGCTGGCCATCACGTTCTCGCCGCCCGCGTTCGTGGGGCACTTCACGGTGTTCGCGCTCGCGGTCGTCGTGGGCTACTACGTGATCTCCAACGTGAGCCACTCGCTGCACACCCCTCTCATGGCCCAGACGAACGCGATCTCCGGGATCATCCTGGTCGGCGCGCTCCTGCAGATCGGCGACTCGAGCTGGGTGGTCACCACGATCGCCTTCGTCGCGGCCGCCCTGGCCTCCGTCAACATCTTCGGTGGGTTCCTCGTGGCCTACCGCATGATCGGCATGTTCCGGAAGGAGGCCTGACCCGTGCTGACCTCCCTGGTCCAGGCTGCTTACGTCATCGCAGCTGTCCTGTTCATCCTCAGCCTCGCGGGCCTGTCCAAGCAGGAGACGGCCCGGCGCGGCAGCCTGCTCGGCATGACGGGCATGGGGCTCGCCCTCGTGGCCACGGTCGCGCTCGCGCTGCAGGACAGCGAGCGTCCCGTCATGGTGACGCTGCTGCTCATCTGCATGGTGTTCGTGATCGGCGCGGTCGTCGGGACGTGGCGTGCGCGCAGCGTCGAGATGACGCAGATGCCGGAGATGATCGCGCTCCTGCACAGCTTCGTGGGCCTCGCCGCGGTCCTCGTCGGGTTCAACTCGTACCTGACCGAGCAGGGCGACGTGGTGCACCTGGTCGAGGTCTTCCTCGGGGTGCTGATCGGCGCCGTGACGTTCACGGGCTCGATCGTGGCCTACCTCAAGCTGTCGGCGCGCATCCGCTCCAACCCGCTCATGCTGCCGGGGCGCAACTGGTGGAACCTCGGGGCGCTCGTCGCCTCGGGCGGCCTCATGGCCTGGTTCATCGCGGGCCACGGGCTGCTGCCGCTCATCCTCATGACGGTCGTCGCGCTCGCGCTCGGCTGGCACCTGGTCGCCTCGATCGGTGGCGGCGACATGCCTGTCGTCGTCTCGATGCTCAACTCGTACTCCGGGTGGGCCGCGGCCGCGGCGGGCTTCATGCTCAGCAACGACCTGCTCATCATCACGGGAGCCCTGGTGGGCTCCTCGGGTGCGATCCTCAGCTACATCATGTGCAAGGCCATGAACCGGTCGTTCATCAGCGTGATCCTGGGCGGGTTCGGGGCCGAGGGCGGCACGGTCGTGGCCTCCGACCAGGACTACGGCGAGCACCACGAGATCCAGGCGGCCGAGGTCGCGGACCTGCTCAAGCACGCCCGCTCGGTCGTGGTCACGCCCGGCTACGGCATGGCGGTCGCCAAGGCGCAGTATCCGGTCGCGGACCTGGTGCGCCGACTGCGCGAGCGAGGGGTCGACGTCCGGTTCGGCGTGCACCCCGTCGCGGGGCGCCTGCCGGGGCACATGAACGTGCTGCTCGCCGAGGCCAAGGTGCCCTACGACATCGTCCTCGAGATGGACGAGATCAACGGTGACCTGCCGGACACCGACGTCGTGCTGGTCATCGGCGCCAACGACACGGTCAACCCGGCGGCGCTCGACGACCCGGGATCGCCCATCGCGGGCATGCCCGTGCTCGAGGTCTGGAACGCGAAGCAGGTGATCGTGTTCAAGCGGTCGATGGCCACGGGGTACGCGGGGGTCCAGAACCCGCTGTTCTTCAAGGACAACACCGCGATGCTCTTCGGAGACGCCAAGGACCAGGTGGAGAACATCATCCAGGCGCTCTGAGGCCCGGCGCGGGTGGAGCGACCCGCGCGAGGTGAGGGGAGCGAGGAGGTGGGTCGGTCGTCAGGCAGGGCGACGGGCCCGCCTCCTCGTCGTCCGCCCGCCCGACGGCGGAGCGAGCCCTTCGCCGTCGGGTGGCCCGGAGCGAGGGCCGGGTGGAGCATGGTGCCGACCCACGCACCGACGAGCCGCTACGACGTCCGCTGGAGGACCCCATGGACAAGGTCGACCTGCGCAAGGAGTACCGCGAGCTCTACGCGCCACCCCGTGAGTTCGTCCGGGTCGTCGTGCCGCCCTTGAACTACCTGCAGATCGACGGCGAGGGCGATCCCAACTCGGCCCCGGCCTACGCCGAGGCGGTCGAGGCGCTGTTCTCGCTCGCGTACGCCGTGAAGTTCGCGAGCAAGAAGGACCTGGGCAGGGACTACGTCGTCGGACCGCTCGAAGGCTTGTGGACCGCCGAGGACCCCGCGGCGTTCGTGCGCCGCGACAAGGACGCGTGGAGCTGGACGCTCATGGTCCTGCAGCCCGGCTGGCTCGACGACGCGTTCGTCGCGGACGTGGCCGAGGCGACGCGACGCAAGAAGGTGTTGCCGGCGCTCGATCGCGTGCGGTTCGCCGCGTACGACGAGGGCGACTGCGTGCAGGTCCTGCACGTGGGCTCCTACGACGACGAGGCGCCCACGCTCGCGCGGCTGCACGACGAGTACCTGCCCGAGCACGGTCTGACGTTCAACGGGCCGCACCACGAGGTCTACCTCAGTGACGTGCGCCGGACTGCCCCCGAGAAGCTGCGGACGGTGCTGCGCCAGCCCGTCCGTGCCCTCTGACCTGTGCGGGGCCGGCCCCCGAGAGCGCTCAGACCTTGCGGAGCTGGTTGAACAGCGGGCAGTCGAACGGGTCGCGTGCTGCGAGGCCCACCTGGTTGAGGTAGCGGACCACGATCGCGTAGGACGCGAGCAGGTTGGTCTCGGTGTACGGCATGCCGAGGCGTGCGCAGTGCTCGCGGACCATGAGGCGGGCCTTGGCGAGGTGCGGGCGGGGCATGCTCGGGAACAGGTGGTGCTCGATCTGGTAGTTGAGCCCGCCCATGAGGACGTTCATGACGCGGCCGCCCGTGATGTTGCGCGAGGTCAGGACCTGCTTGGACAGGAAGTCGAGCTTGCTGTCCGCGGGGATGATCGCCATGCCCTTGTGGTTCGGGGCGAACGACGCACCCATGTACACGCCGAACACCGCGAGCTGTACACCGAGGAACGCGAACGCCATGCCGAGCGGCAGGAACCAGAAGACGACGCCCACGTAGAGCGTGAGGCGCAGCGCGATCGTCACGAGCTCCATGGTCCGCGCGCGGCTCTTGGCCGAGGAGAGCAGCGATCGGATCGAGATCATGTGCAGGTTGATGCCCTCGAGCGTGAGCAGCGGGAAGAACAGCCAGCCCTGGTGGCGCGTGATGAGGGCGAGGAAGCCCTTCTGCTCGGCGGCGCTCTCCTCGAGGAACGAGATGGTGTCCGTCTCGATGTCCGGGTCCTTGCCCACGCGGTTCGGGTTCGCGTGGTGGCGGGTGTGCTTGTTCATCCACCACGAGTAGCTGATGCCCACGACGCCGTTGGCCAGGAACCGCCCCACGCGGTCGTTCGCGGGGCCCGAGGTGAGGATCGTGCGGTGCGCCGCCTCGTGCGAGAGGAACGCGAACTGCGTGAGGATCAGTCCCAGGGCGCCCGCGATCAGGAGCTGGAACCATGAGTCGCCCAGGAGGACGAAGCCGGCCACGGCCCCGCCGAGCGCGACCGTGAGGATCGCCGCGACCCAGCCGTAGTACCCGTGCGTCCGCTCGAGGAGCCCGGCCTCGCGGACGCGCTTGGACAGGTCCGTGTAGGTGCTGGTGATGCTGGTCCCGTCGCCCGTGCGGGGCTTGGTGGGGCGGAATCCGGGGAGAACGGCTGCGTCGGTCATGCGTCCCTCACAGGGCTGGGGGTCGACTTCCCAGCCGCGGGGTGAGCGAGATGCCCGTTGTACAGATGGCCCGAGTCTACGTGTGGCGTCGGCATCGGCGTGGAGAAAGGACGAAGGTCCGGTGCTGACCCGGCCCGGGTCTGCTCGGGAACGACGACGTCGTGCGGCCTGGCCCACTTGCCCACCCGGGCGTGTCGCGGGTCGGGAAGCGAGGGTCGTACCGGTCTGTCCCGTGCGCAGGGACGATGGTGACGCCGAGCCGGTGGTTAGGTTAGCCTGGCCTTCTTTCCGAGCAGAAGGAGTGTCGTGGCCGGGTTCCAGATGGTCAAGCCGACCGCCGTGCAGGTCATCGCTGCCGAGGTGGTCGCCTCGCAGCGGGTGAGTCCGTCGATCGTGCGCGTCACGGTCGGGGGCGAGGGCGTCGAGCACTTCTCGCCCATGGGGTTCGACCAGTGGTTCCGCCTCTTCCTGCCCCGGGACGAGCAGGAGTCGCTGCGACTGCCGACCGCGACGTCGGGGCTCTGGTACGTGCAGTACCTCGCGACGCCCAAGGCGCGGCGGCCGTGGGTCCGCAACTACACGGTCCGGGAAGCGCGCCCGGCGGATCGTGAGATCGACATCGACTTCGTCGCGCACGAGGACGGCGGGCCGGCGTCGGCGTTCGCGCTCGGGGCGAGCGCCGGCCATCCCGTGGGCATCCTCGACCAGGGGGTCGGCTACAACCCGCGCGTCCCGCACGACTGGACGCTCCTCGTCGCGGACGAGACGGGCCTGCCCGCGGTCGCGGGCATCTGCGCCTCGCTGCCCGACGACGCGCGCGGGCTCGCGATCGTCGAGCTCCCGCACGCGGCCGACGCCCAGGACTTCCGGGTCCCGGCCGGGCTCGAGCTCCTGTGGGTCGCGCGCGACGAGCACGGGGCCGAGCCGCACGCGATCCCCGGGCGCCTCGCGCTGGACGTGCTGAAGCGCGCGGACCTGCCGCCCGGCGAGGTCTACGCCTACGTGGTGGGCGAGTCGAGCCTCGTCACGGGGGCGCGACGCCACCTCGTGAACGACCGCGGGCTCCCCAAGGCAAACGTCGACTTCATCGGGTACTGGCGGCACGGGCGCGCCGCGGCCTGACCTGCGACGGCAAGGCCCAGGAATCGTGCCGCACTCCGGTCAGTCGCTGGCAGGCGACGGCGCGCGTGCCGTGCCGAACGCCGTGTACACGGCCGCGATGTCGTCGCTGCCGTGCCCACGCGCTGCTGCGCTGCCGTAGAGATCGGACAGCGCGTCGAGCAGCGCGGGGTCGAGGTGCGCCTGGGCCGCGGCCTCCGAGATGAGGCCGATGTCCTTGCGGAGCCCGTCGAGCGCGAACTGCGGCGCGAACTCGCCCGCGATCATCTCGGCCCCCTTGAGATGCGCGTAGGGGGAGTCGGACGCGCCGCCCGCGATGGCGTCGAGGAACAGGTGGGGGTCGATCCCCTCGGCACGAGCCAGGGCGATCCACTGTGCCGTGCCCGCGGTGATCGTCGCGAGCCACGCGTTGCACGCGAGCTTGAGCGCGGTGCCCTGGCCCACCTCGGTGCCTGCGATCACGACCTTGGCCGAGATCGCGTCGAGCACGGGGGCGATACCGGCCAGGACGTCGGGGTCTCCCGCCGCGAGCACGGCGAGGTTCCCCTCCTCGGCGGGCTGCTTGGTACCGAGCAGGTTGGCCTCGACCAGGGTGACGCCGAGCTGTCGCGCGCGCTCGACGACGAGGGCCGTCCCCTCGCGCCCGATCGTCGACGCCTGGACCCACACGGCCCCCGTGCCGACCGAGGGGCCGGCGGCGTCGAGGACGTCGAGGACCGCGGCCGTGTCGAACAGGATGCTCAGCACGACGTCGGCGCCGTGCGCCGCCTGCGCGGCGGTCGGGGCCACGAGCGCTCCGGCGTCGGCGAGCGGCGCGGCGCGCGACGCAGTGCGGTTCCACACCGTGACGTCGAAGCCCTCGCGCAGCAGTGAGTGCGTCACCCCGGTCCCCATGGTCCCGGTGCCCAGCACGGTGACGGTCGGCAGGTCGCTCATCAGAACTCCTCGTGCTCGTCGGAGTCGCGCGCGGCGTCCTCGCCGCGGTCGAGACCCGCGATCCGGGCCATGTCGTCCTCGGTGAGGGCGAAGTCGAAGATCTCGGCGTTGGAGCGCTGGCGCTCGGCGCTCGCGGACTTGGGGATCGTCACGATGCCCTGCTGGACGTGCCAGCGCAGCACGACCTGGCCGGCGGAGCGGCCGTGGGCCGAGGCGATCTCCTGGATCACGGGTTCGGTCAGGACGCCTTCCTCCTGCCCGAGCGGGCTCCAGCCCTCGACCGTGATGCCGCGCTCGGTGAGGTACCGCCGCAGGTCCGTGCGTGCGAGCGCGGGCGAGAGCTGGATCTGGTTCACGGCCGGGACGTGGCTCGTCTCCGCGATCAGCCGGTCGAGGTGGTGCTCGCGGAAGTTCGAGACGCCGACGCTGCGGACCAGGCCCTCAGCGGCCAGGTCGAGCATCGCGCGGTACGACTCGACATACCGGTCGAGGCGGGGGAGCGGCCAGTGGATCAGGTAGAGGTCGACGTAGTCGAGCCCCAGCCGGTCGAGGCTCGCGTGCAGTGCGTCCCGCGTCGCGTCGTACCCCTGGTCCGCCCCGCGGAGCTTGGTCGTGACGAACAGCTCGGCGCGGTCCACGCCTGACGCGGCGATGCCCTGCCCGACGCCCACCTCGTTCTCGTAGCGGGACGCGGTGTCGACGAGCCGGTACCCGAGCCCGATCGCGCTCTCGACCGCCCGCGCCGAGGCGTGGTCGTCGAGCGGCCAGGTGCCCAGGCCCAGCAGGGGCATGGGGTGGCCGGAGGACAGCAGGGTGGTGGGGATGGTCATGGAGCGCGCCTCACGTCGTACGGGACCGGACCCTCTCGACCCTAGGCGCGTGCCGCCGTCGTGCAACGTGGAGAACCGTGCCCGACGGCGCCGCACCCCCGGGTGCGCGCCTCGCCCAGGGAGAGGCTCAGGACGCGTGGCGGAACGTCTGGCGGTAGTCGGTCGGCGGGACGCCGACCGCCCGCCGGAAGTGGTGGCGCAGCAGCGCGGCCGAACCGAACCCGCTCAGGCGCGCGATCTCCTCGAGGTCGAGGCCCGACTCCTCGAGCAGCGTCCGCGCGCGGTGGACGCGCTGGGTCGCGAGCCACTGCATGGGGGTGGTCCCGGTCTCGGCGACGAACGTCCGCGCGAACGTGCGTGCCGACAGGTGGGCGCGGCGCGCGAGGTCCTCGACGGTCTGGGGCTCGTCGAGGTGCTCGTCCATCCAGGCGAGCACGTCGCGGATGCTCTGCTCCTCGCACTGCGGCACGGGGCGGTCGATGTACTGGCGCTGGCCGCCGTCGCGCTGGGGAGGGACGACCATGCGGCGCGCGATCGCGTTGGCCGCTGCGCTGCCGAACTCCTTGCGCACGATGTGCAGGCACGCGTCGATCCCCGCGGCCGTGCCCGCGCTCGTGATGATGTCGCCGTCGTCGACGAACAGGACGTCCGGGTCCACCTCGACCTGCGGGTAGCGGGCCGTGAGCTCGTCGGCGTGGCGCCAGTGCGTCGTGATGCGGCGCCCGTCGACGAGCCCCGCCTCGGCGAGCAGGAACGAGCCCGAGCAGACGCTCAGCAGGACGGCGCCGCGCGCGTGGGCCGCGCGCAGGGCGTCGATGATCTCCTGCGGGTACTCGTCGCGGATGGTCATCGCGGGGACCGCGACCAGGTCGGCGTCCTCGAGCGCGTCGAGACCGTGGTCGGGGATCAGCGAGGCGCCCATGCTCGTGCGGACGGGGACTCCGGCGACCGGGCCGCAGACGCGGAAGTCGACCAGGGGCACGCCGTCGTCCGTGCGGTCGAGGCCGAAGACCTCGCACACGACGCCGAACTCGAACGGGGCCAGTCCGTCGGCGACGACGGCCGCCACTGTGCGCAACATCCTTCGACGCTACGCCGCTGGCAGGATCTTGTCGATACCTGTCTCTCCTGCCACTCGTGCGCGCCGCGCGGCCGGACCAGGGTGGAGGCATGGACATCGTGGAGCTCGTGATGAGACTGGTCGTGATCGCGGCGCTCGTGGCGCCGCTCGTGGTGATGGCGGTGCGGCGCCCGCCGCCAGGAGGCCGGTTCCCCGCCGGGACGAACGACGGATGGACCCTGCCGCCGGCCGGGCGGGGCGACCCGCGCCAACAGGTGGACGTGGTCGGCACGCGCGGTCCTCGGGGGTGAGACCTGCGTCGCACGGCCCCGGCGTGGCGGGTTGTGCCGGATTAGTGCGGTACGGGAACATTTGCCCATGGCCTCCCGACGACGTGACCATGTCCCTGCCGTTGCCCTCCTGCTGACCGCTTCGCTGCTGGCACTCGCGGCGTGCTCGGCGCCTCCGGAACCGGACCCGGCGATCGAGGTCGTCGAGCAGGACGGGGCGTTCGACCCCCTGGCGATCACGCTGACCGGGCTCGGTGCGGGACGCGAGGTGCGCCTGGTCGCGACGACGGACCTCGACGGGGCGGCGATGTCGTCGCGGGCGACGTTCTTGGCCGACGAGGACGGCCGGGTCGACCTCACGACGACCGCCCCGACCGAGGGGTCGTGGACGACGGTCGACGCGATGGGGCCGTTCTGGTCCATGACGGGCAGCAGGCTCGGTATCGAGGCAGGGAGCGTGGACCACTCGGTGACGCTGTCGTTGAGCGCCGACGGCGAGCCCCTCGCCGAGACGGTCGTCGAGCGGACGGGCTACGGCGCGGACGTCGAGGTCCGCGACGTGACCGACGACGCCATGGTGGCCGCCTACGCCGTTCCCGCCGGGTTCTCGGCTGACGACACGTTGCCGGCCGTGCTCGTGTTCAGCGGGTCGGAAGGCGGGCTCGGGAACGCCCGAGCCAACGCCACCTGGCTCGCAGGGCTCGGCTACCCGGCCCTGGCGATCAGCTACTTCAAGAGCCCGGGGCAGCCGACCGAGCTCGCGGAGGTGCCGGTCGAGACCTTCCTGACCGGGCTCGCCTGGCTGCGTGAGCAGCCAGGGGTCGACACCGACCGGGTCTTCATGTTCGGCGTCTCGCGAGGTGGGGAGATGGCGCTGTGGCTCGCCGCGAACCGCCCTGACGAGGTGTACGGCGCCTTCGCGCCGACCGGTGCGGGCAGCCTGTACTGCGGCTACCCGAACTGGAGGGTGTCGGCCTGGACGCTCGACGGGGTGGGACTGCCGTGCGCGCCGAGCAGCGCGGTCGGCACGCCGCCCGAGACCCAGGTGCCGGTCGAGGCGATCGACGGCCCGGTCGTGCTGGCCTGCGGGACGGCCGATACGCAGTGGGACGCGTGCGGCCGCCTGCGGGACGTGAGGCCCCGCTTCGCCGACAAGGGGCTGGTCACGGCCGTCGAGCAGAAGGACGCCGGGCACTTTCTCGCGATCGCACCCTACCGGCCGTTCGGTCTCGACGAGCCGGGGGCGACTCCAGCCGCCACGCACCAGGCCCGCGTCGACTTCTGGGACGCGGTCGACGAGGTGCTCGCGGAGGCGAAGCAGCAGCCCTGATCCGGGCGCGAGGGCCGCAGGTCCGACGCCGCCCCGTACAGCACGACGCCCCGGTCTCCGTACGGAGGCCGGGGCGTCGGTGCGTTCTGCGACGTCGAGGTCAGCGGGCGCCGACCGCCTCCTCCGAGGGGCCGGCGGCGGCGGAGAGCGAGTCGAGCTCGGTCGCTTCCCACTGGGCCTGGCCGAGGCTCGGGATCATGGTCGCGAGCTCGGGACGCCACGTGGCGAACTGCTGCGGGAAGCACCGCTCGAGCAGGTCGATCATCGCGGGGACCGCGGTCGAGGCGCCCGGTGAGGCGCCCAGGAGGCCGGCGATCGAGCCGTCGGCGGCCGCGATGACCTCGGTGCCGAACTCGAGCACGCCGCCCTTCTTGGGGTCCTTCTTGATGACCTGGACGCGCTGGCCCGCGGTGATCTTCTCCCAGTCCTTGGGGTGCGCGGTGGGCATGAAGCCCTGGAGCGCCGTGAACTTGGACTCGGGGCTCGCGAGGAGCTGGCCCACGAGGTACTGGGTGAGGTCGATGTTCTTGAGACCCGCACCGAGCATGGACCCGATGTTGTGGGTCCGCAGCGAGGTGAACAGGTCCAGCAGCGAGCCCTTCTTGAGGTACTTGGGGCTGAACCCGGCGTACGGGCCGAACATCAGGTACGTCTTGCCGTCGACCACGCGGGTGTCGAGGTGCGGGACGGACATGGGCGGCGAGCCGACGTCGGCCTTGCCGTAGACCTTGGCCTGGTGCTGCGCGACGAGCTCCGGGTCGTCCGTACGCAGGAACTCACCGCTGATGGGGAAGCCGCCGTAGCCCTTGGCCTCCTTGATGCCCGCCTTCTGCAGGAGCGGCAGCGCGCCACCGCCGGCGCCGACGAACACGAAGCGCGCGTTCACGGTGCGCGGGGCCGCCTTGGCGTTCCAGGACACGTCCTTGACGGTGACGTCCCAGGTGCCGTCCTTGCGCTTCTTGAGCTTGTTGACCTCGTGCTGGAGGTTCAGCTCGACGCCGTTGGCCGTGAGGTAGGCGAAGAGCTGGGAGGTCAGGGCGCCGAAGTCGACGTCGGTGCCGCTCGTCGCGCGGGTCGCTGCGACGGCCTCGTCGCTGTCGCGGTCGAGGACCAGGAGGGGGGCCCACTGCGCGATGACCGCGGGGTCGTCGGTGAACTCCATCTCGCTGAACAGCGGGTGGGCGCTCAGCGCGGTGAAGCGGCGCTTGAGGTAGTCCACGTTGGCCGCGCCGCGCACGAACGTCATGTGCGGGGTGTGGCTGATGAAGCTCGCGGGCTCGGGCAGGTGACCGCCGGTGAGCAGGTGGTGCCAGAACTCGCGCGACACCTCGAACTGCTCGTTGATCGCGACCGCCTTGGCGATCTCGACGGTGCCGTCGGCCTTCTCGGGGGTGTAGTTCAGCTCGCAGAGCGCAGCGTGGCCGGTGCCAGCGTTGTTCCACGGGTTGGAGGACTCCTGGGCCACCGCGTCGAGGCGCTCGAAGACCTTGATGGTCCACGAGGGCTCGAGGAGCTTCAGGAGGGCGCCGAGGGTCGCACTCATGATGCCGCCGCCGATGAGGGCTACGTCGATGGTGTTCTGACCCGTTGTCTTCTTAGTCGCCACGCGCTCGATTTTACGCTTGTGAAGGAGTGCACATGGTGTGCGGTCCGTCACGGTCGTGGGTCACACTTTCTCGGGACCAAGGTCCCTCGGCAGCCCCTCGAAAGTCCTCGCGACGCGCTGATCAGCAGTTTTGACCACGATCGCTCGTATCTATGGACGAGGATGGTGCGCGAGGCAGATCCCGCCCCGGTCGGCCTCGACTCGTCACCTCGCTCCACGTCACACCCCAACGTCCTATGAGGCCCCCCAGATGAGCACTCCCACCCCCGGCCGCGTCGTGGTGGTCGGCGCCGGCATGGTCGCCCACCGGTTCGTGAGCCAGATGATCGCACGCTCGCCCGAGGGGGAGTGGCGGGTGTCCGTCGTCGGCGACGAGGACCGCGCCCCGTACGACCGCGTCCACCTGTCCGAGTTCTTCGGCGGCCGCTCGGCGGACGACCTGACGATGGACCCGACGGTCTGGGAGGACCCCCGCACCGAGCTGGTCACCGGGGACGCCGTCGCGGCCGTCGACCGCGAGGCGCAGACCGTCACGACCCGTTCGGGACGGGTCCTCGCCTACGACCACCTGGTCCTGGCGACCGGGTCGTGGGCCTGGACGCCGCGGACCGAGGGCACCGACCTGCCGGGCGTGTTCAGCTACCGGACCATGGCCGACGTGCAGGCGCTGCGCGAGTACGTCGAGCTGCGCACCGAGCGCCTGGGGCGCACGCTGCACGGCGTCGTGGTCGGGGGAGGCGTGCTGGGGCTCGAGGCCGCAGCCGCGCTCCAGGGGCTCGGGACGTCCGCGACCGTCGTGGAGTTCGCGGACCGGCTCATGAGCGTCCAGCTCGACGACGCGGGTGGTGAGGCGCTGCGCGTGCTCGTGACCGACCGCGGCATCGACGTGCGGACGTCGACGGGCGCCACGGGACTCACGGCGGCGGGCGACGGCGCCGTGGGGACCATGGACCTGTCGGACGGGTCGCGCATCCCGGCCGACGTCGTGATCTTCTCGACGGGCATCCGCCCGCGGGACCGCGTGGCGCGCGAGGCCGGTCTGGCGATCGGCGAGCGCGGCGGCGTCGTGGTGGGTGCGGCGTGCCACACCTCGGACCCGGCCGTGTGGGCCGCGGGCGAGTGCGCGTCGTTCGAGGACCAGTGCGTGGGCCTGGTCGCACCGGGCAACGCCATGGCCGACGTCGTGGTCGACCGTCTCCTGGGCGGCAGCGCCACCTACTCCCCGGCTCCCGAGGGGACCAAGCTCAAGGGCGTCGACATCGAGGCCGCGAGCTTCGGTGACGTGTTCGGGCTGACGCCCGGTGCGCTCGAGGTCACGTTCGCGGACCCGGTCGCCCGCACGTACCGCAAGCTCGTGGTCTCGGACGACGCGCGCACGCTGCTCGGCGGGGTCTTCGTGGGGGACACCGCGCTGTACGCGTCGCTGCGCCCCATGCTGGGACGCTCGCTGGGCGCCGACCCGTCGGCGTTCCTCGCCCCAGAAGGCGGGGCTCCGGCTCTCGGTGGTGACCTGCCCGACGACGTCGTGGTCTGCTCGTGCGCGAACGTCACGGCCGGGACGGTCCGGGGGGCGGTGACCGAGCACGGTTGCACGAGCGTGGGCGAGGTCAAGGCCTGCACCAAGGCCGGGACGGTGTGCGGGTCGTGCGTGCCCGTGCTCACCAAGATCGTCAACACCGCGCTCGAGGCCAGCGGCGTGACGGTGTCGAAGGCCATGTGCGAGCACTTCTCGATGTCGCGCGCCGAGCTCTTCGCGCTCGTGCGCCAGGACGGGCTGCGGACCTTCACCCAGATCGTCGCAGCGCACGGCACGGGTCGCGGCTGCGTGGTCTGCAAGCCCGTCGTGGCCTCGATCCTCGCGTCGCTGTGGGGCGGGTACATCCTCGACGGCGAGCAGGCCGCGCTCCAGGACACCAACGACCGGGCGCTCGCCAACCTGCAGAAGGACGGGACCTACTCGGTGGTGCCGCGTGTCCCGGCCGGGGAGATCACGCCCGAGAACCTCATCGTGATCGGGCAGGTCGCGAAGGACTTCGGGCTCTACACGCGCGTCACGGGAGCACAGCGCATCGGGCTGTTCGGGGCGCGGATCGACCAGCTCCCCGAGATCTGGCGCCGGCTGGTCGACGCGGGCATGGAGTCCGGCCAGGCCTACGGCAAGTCGCTGCGGGCCGTGAAGTCGTGCGTCGGCTCCTCCTGGTGCCGGTTCGGGGTCCAGGACTCGGTGGGCATGGCCGTGCGCCTCGAGCTGCGGTACCGCGGGCTGCGCTCGCCGCACAAGTTCAAGGTCGGGGTCTCGGGGTGCGCGCGCGAGTGCGCCGAGGCCCGCGGCAAGGACGTGGGCGTGATCGCGACCGAGAAGGGCTGGAACGTCTACGTGGGCGGCAACGGCGGATTCACCCCGCGCCACGCCGAGCTCCTCGCAGAGGATCTCGACGACGAACGTCTCGTGGCCGTGATCGACCGGTTCCTCGCGTACTACGTGCGGACCGCGGACCGGTTGCAGCGCACCGCCCCCTGGGTCGCGGACTTCCCGGGCGGGATCGTCGAGCTGCGCAAGGTCCTGGTCGAGGACTCGCTCGGCATCGCGGCCGACCTCGAGGCCGAGATCGCCCAGCACGTCGAGTCCTACGTCGACGAGTGGGCGCAGACCCTCGACGACCCGGACCGCCTGTCGCGGTTCGTGTCGTTCGTCAACGCCCCCGACCAGCACGACCCCGACCTCGCCTACGTGGGCGTGCGCGGGCAGGTGCGCCCGGCCCGCCCCGGCGAGCCGTCGGACAACAACCCGGTGATCGCCCGCACGGTGGAGGTTCGCAAGTGAGCGCGACGGCATGGACCACGGTCTGCCCCTTCGAGCGGCTCGTCCCCGAGCGCGGAGTCGCTGCGCTCGTCGAGGGGACCCAGGTCGCGGTCTACCGGCTGGCTGACGACCGCGTGCTCGCGGTCCAGCAGCGTGACCCGTACTCCGGGGCGAACGTGCTCTCTCGCGGGATCGTCGGTTCGGTGGGTGAGACCCCGACCATCACGTCCCCCATGTACAAGCAGGTGTGGGACCTGACGACGGGCGAGTGCCTCGACCCGAGCGGCAAGGAGCCCGAGGCGCTGCGGACGTTCGAGGTGGCGGTCGAGGACGGGACGGTCCTGGTCCGGGCGTGAGCCGCGCCTAGCGTCGGACGGGGACGCCCGACGGCCACGGGCCGAGCGCCGGAAGGTCGACGGTCTTGCCGTTCCTGTGCGCCGTGGGGTCGATGGCCGTCGCGCGTCCCGCGAGCCACGCGGCGACGTCCGCCGCGCTGCCGGTCACGGTGGTGAGGTCGTCGTCGCCCGCGTCCTCGGCGGCGGGCCGCGCGCCCTCGGGCCCGACGACGGAGCGCGCCCCGTCCTCGAGCCGCACCACGAGCACGGAGCCGGGCAGGCGCAGGCTCAGGAAGTCGAGCAGGTGGTCCGTGAAGGCGAGGCCCCACGTTCCCGACGGCGTGAGCCGCCGGGCGGCGCTGACCTCGCCGAGGTCGGTCGCATGGATGCGGACCTCGCGCCACCAGCAGTCGAGGACGTCGGCGACGGTCCCCTCGCGGTAGGTCACCGGGGCGTCCCACCCCGAGCCGTCCGTGAGCGACCACGCGGCCTCGAGCCTCGCGCCTGCCGCGGTGAGCGCGTCGACGTGCTCGTCCCGGGTGCGGTGCGCGCCGGCCTCGATACCCGCCGCGCGCCCCTCGGCCCCGCCCTCGTACACCTCGGCGGTCTCCCCCTGGGCGGCGAGCTCGGCCTGCCGGGCGAGGGCGTCTCCGACCATCGCCACGTGCGACAGCACGTGCCCGATGGTCCATCCGTCGAGCGAGCTCGGGGACCCGAGTGCCTCGTCGTCGAGACCCAGGACGGCCTCGGTCAGCGCGCGCAGCGCGGCTGCCGCGTCACGTCGGATCGCCGGAAGGTCGTCGCGGGGCGCTGCCTGTGGGGAATCGAGCGGGCTCGTGGGTGCCGGGTCGACGGCGTGCGGTGATGTCATGTCCTGCGTTGTCCCTGTCATGGCCAGAGCAGCCCCTTCTCCCAGTGGTGTCCTGCCACGCGGTAGCGCAGCCGGGTCTGTCCGCGGTCGTCCGACGCCTGCCAGAACTCGACCGACGTGGGCGCGAGCGCGTACGCGGTCCACTCGGGTGCGACGAGCGCGGGATCCTCCCGCACCGAGGCGAGCGTGCCCGCGAAGGCGTCCCAGTACTCCTGGCGCGACGTGAGGGTCTCGCTCTGGTGACCCACGAGCGCTGCGGCGCGCGAGCCCTCCGAGCGGGCGAGGAAGTCGGCCTCGCTCGTCGAGGTGTCTGCGGCGAGCGTGGGCCCGACGATCCTGACCTGACGCCCGAGCGCAGGCCAGAGGAACGTGAGGGCGGCGTTCGGGTTCTCCGCGAGGTCGTGGCCCTTGGGGCTCGACGAGCTGGTCGCGAACCACCAGCCCGACGCGTCGACGTCCTTGAGGATCACGGTGCGCGCCGTCACCCGACCTGAGGCCCCCGCGGTGGACAGCGTCATGGCATGGGGGAGAGGTACCCCGGCGTCGATCGCCTGACCGATCCACTCGAGGAACAACGTCACGGGTTCCGGCGGAGCCTCGCTCGGGTCGAGCGTCGGCAGGCCGGGTCCGAACGTCGGCAGGGCGCGCAACCGCTCGCGGAGGCTCGGTCCGTCCGCCGTGTCCTCGGTCCGTCCGACCGTCCGTGCGTCGCCAGGCCCGGACCCCTCGTCGTTGCCCGGTCCGCCGTTCATCGGGTCACCACCTCGGCCTGGAGAGCCGGCTCGAGCATCGACACAAACCCGTCGACCGCGGCCCTCAGCGCCGCCGGGTCGTCGAGGGCGCGCGCGAGCACGTACCCTCCCTGGACGATCGCGACCGCCGCGTACGCGCGGTCGTGCGCGACGTCGTCGGGCAGGCCGGTCTCCTCGAAGACCTCCTGCACCAGCGCGACCAGGCCCGCGAAGTAGTCGTGGACGGGCGAGCGCAGCTCGTCGTCCGCCATGACCGACCGGTCGCTCGTCAGGCGCCCGATCTTGCACCCGGCGAGCGCGGGGCGCGGCCGCTCGAGGTAGGCCACGAGCCGCTCCACGGGCGGACGATCGGTGTCCGTGAGCTCGCCCGAGACGGAGTCCAGCGCTTCCTGCGTCGTCGCGCTGATCGCGGCGAGCGAGAGGTCGTGCTTGGTGGGGAAGTGGTGGTACAGGCTGCCCTGCCCCACGCCGCTCACCTCGAGTACCTGGCGGGGGCTCGTGCCCTCGACCCCCTGGGCCCAGTAGAGGTCACGGGCCGCGCGGAGCAGGCGTTCGCGGCGAGGGAGGTCGAGATCGTCCATGCCGACACCATACCTACCTCTAGGTATGGTGTCGAGAGATGGGCCGGCGCCAACCCGTGGGCCAGGTACTTGGAGGAAGCCGACGACGTGCTGCGGTCCCGCCCAACGAGCAGCAGGTCACCTTGTGGAGGTCGGCCGAGGAGCGGGCGTGACCAGGCGAGAAGGATCGTGGGTCGTGAACCAGACGCCCACGCCCCGACCTGACGTTCTCGCGCCGGCCCTCGACAGTGCTCACGACGCACGCGCGCGGTTCGACGTGCTCGCCGCGCAGGGCCTGCGCGACGAACCGCCGGCCCGCGCCCAGGCGCTCGCGGTCCTGCGGACGGCCGACGAGGACCTGCTCGACCTCGTGGCCGCCGCCGGTCGGGTCCGCCGTCACCGGTTCGGCCGACGCGTGCGGCTCAACTACCTGGTCAACCTGAAGTCGGGTCTGTGCCCCGAGGACTGCACGTACTGCTCGCAGCGCCTCGGCTCGACGGCCCAGGTCCTGAAGTACTCGTGGCTGAGCACCGAGGACGCGGTCGCGGCGGCTCGGGCCGGGATCGCGGGCGGAGCGCGTCGCGTCTGCCTGGTCGCGAGCGGACGCGGGCCGAGCGACCGCGACCTGACGCGCGTGACCGCGATGGTCGGCGGCATCAAGACCGAGCATCCCGACGTCGAGGTCTGCGCGTGCCTCGGCCTGCTGCGCGAGGGCCAGCCCGAACGGTTGGCCGCGGCGGGCGCCGACGCCTACAACCACAACCTCAACACGTCCGAAGCGGCGTACGCCGACATCTGCACCACGCACGAGTACGCCGACCGCGTGGAGACGGTCGAGCGGGCGCGGGGAGCGGGGCTCTCGTCCTGCTCGGGACTCGTCGCGGGCATGGGCGAGAGCGACGAGGACCTGGTCGAGGTGGCCTTCGCGCTGCGCGCCCTCGGCGCCGACTCCGTCCCGGTCAACTTCCTCGTGCCGTTCGAGGGCACACCGCTCGCGGGCACCTGGGACCTCACGCCCCAGCGGTGCCTGCGCATCCTCGCGATGGTGCGCTTCGTGTGCCCCACCGCCGAGCTCCGGCTCGCGGCCGGACGCGAGGTGCACCTGCGCTCGCTCCAGCCGCTGGCCCTGGAGATCGTGAGCTCGATCTTCCTGGGCGACTACCTCACGAGCGAGGGGCAGGCCGCGCAGACGGACCTCGACCTGCTCGCCGACGGAGGGTTCGTGGTGGAGGGGGCCGACGGTGATGGACAGGCCACGGCCGCCCCGGGCGAGCACGACACGACGACCGTGGCACGGGGCACCGGTGCCGCGTCGGGCGAGAACGCCGTGACGGTCCGGCGCCGCGGCCCCGGGACGTCCGTCGCCCCCAACGCGTGAGGTCCCGCGCCACCGATGAGTTCGAGGGCCCGCGCCGGTCGAAGGAGGACGGTGCGGCGACGGCGCCGACCGAGAGACGGAGGGCCTCCATGACCACGGCATCGATCGCGCAGCCCGACCCGGCACCCACCCCCGACGGTGGCACCGCGGGCGAGCTCATGACGGACTTCTCGTCGCCCGGCGCAGCCCCCACCTCCTGGGCGGACACCCTGAAGGTGCTCCAGACCGCCGAGGTCTTCTGGCTGTCCACGGTCCGCCCCGACGGGCGCCCCCACGTCACGCCGCTCATCACCGTCTGGGCCGACGGTGCGCTCCACTTCTGCACGGGCCGCACCGAGCGCAAGGCGCGCAACCTCGAGGAGAACCCCTGGTGCGTGCTGACCACCGGCACCAACCTCATGAACGAGGGGCTCGACGTCGTGCTCGCCGGAGCCGCCGAACGCCTCACGGAGGACCATGTGCTCCAACGCCTGGCCGACCGCTGGGCGTGCAAGTACGACTGGCGCTTCGAGGTGCGTGACGGGGCGTTCTGGGACAGCGAGGCGCCCTCGGAGAGCGCGCCTTCCGACCCGCCTGCCGCCGGGGAGGCCCACGTCTTCCAGGTCCGCCCCGTCACGGTCCACGCCTACGGGCGCGGCGAGGACTACACCGCGACCCGGTGGAGGTTCGACGGCGGGGCTAGCGTGGAGGCGTGACGCCCGCTCAACGCCGCGTGCTGCTCGTCGCGATCCTCGCCTCGTTCGTGTCCTTCCTCGACGGGACGGTGGTCAACGTCGCGCTGCCCGCGATCGCGGACGAGCTCGCCGGGGGAGCGCTCGGAGGGCTCGCCCTCCAGCAGTGGGTCGTCGACGCGTACCTCATCACGCTCGGCTCGCTCATCCTCGTGGCCGGTTCGCTGTCCGACGTCCACGGGCGGCGCCGCGTCATGTGGTGGGGACTGCTCGGGTTCGCGGTCACGTCGGTGCTGTGCGCGCTGGCACCCACCGGTGTCTTCCTCGTGGTCGCGCGCGGGCTACAGGGCGTCGCGGGTGCACTGCTCGTGCCGAGCTCGCTCGCGATGATCATCTCGGCGTTCAGCGGGGCGGCGCAGGCCAAGGCGATCGGGACCTGGACGGCCTGGACGGGCACGGCGATGATCGCCGGCCCGCTGCTCGGAGGTGTGCTCGTCGACACGCTCTCGTGGCGCTGGGTGTTCGGCATCAACCTGCTGCCCGTCGCGGTGACCCTGTGGATCCTGCACGGCATGGAGGAGGGGGACACCGCGACGGGACGCCGGATCGACGTGCGCGGTGCGGTGCTCGCGGCCGTCGGGCTCGCCGGGCCCGTCTTCGCGCTCATCGAGCACGGGCGGTTCGGGTGGGCGAGCCCGGTCGTGTGGGTGCCGCTCGCCGTCGGCGTCGCGGCGCTCGTGGCGTTCCTGGGCTGGGAGCGTCGCGCCCCGGACCCCATGCTGCCGCTGTCCCTGTTCTCGGTGCGCAACTTCGCGGCGGGCAACGTCGCGACGGCCGCGATCTACGGGGCGCTCGCGTTCGGCGGTTTCGCCGTGACCCTGTTCGTGCAGCAGGTCGCCGGGTACAGCGCGACGCTCGCAGGCCTCGCCCTGCTGCCCGTGACGCTCCTCATGCTGTTCCTGTCGTCGCGCTTCGGGGCGCTCGCGGGCCGGTACGGGCCGCGCCTGTTCATGACGGTGGGCCCCCTGATCGCGGGCTGCGGGTACCTGCTCATGCTCACGACGACCGCCGAGGCGAGCTACTTCACGCAGCTCCTCCCCGGGATCCTGCTGTTCGGCCTGGGCCTCGCGATCACGGTGGCGCCCCTGACCGCGGCGATCCTCGGTTCGATCCCGGCCGCGGACGCGGGCATCGGGTCGGCCGTCAACAACGCGGTGTCGCGTATCGCGGGCCTCGTGGTCATCGCGTGCGCGGGCATCGTCATCGGTCCCGTGCTCGACGTCGCCGGGTTCCACCGGGCACTGATCGTCACGGCCGCGCTGCTCGTCGCGGGCGGCCTCGTGAGCTGGGCGGGCATCCGCAACGAGCAGGTCGTGGCCGCGGGCGTCGCCGACGCCTCAGCGGGTGCGGACGCGGCGGAGGCTTGAGCGGAGCCGTCTCGGACGAGCCCCCGAACACGTGCCGGGAGCAGGACCGAGAGTGTGGCGCACCCGCGCCGTGAGCACAGGAGTGTCCGAGACGGCCGTGGTCTCGTACTCGTCGTGCCGAGGGGCTCTGGGTGTCCTGGTCGTGGCCGCCGTTGCGGTCCACCTGGCGCGCGTCGTCTCAGGCCAGACGCGAGATTCTAGGCCTGCGGAAGGGTGCTAGGAGGCTATCGGACAGGGACGAGAGTCGAGGTCAGCGGCGATGCTGCCGCCCACACGAGCAGCACGAGGGCGAGCAGCACCAGAGGGACTCCGATGCCGGTGATCGTGCACATCAGTGTCTGACTGGGCGAGAGGCGTCGGGAGGACGTTCGGCGGGCACCGAGCAGGTAGGCACCGAATGCCACCCCGACGAGAAGGACGATGCCTGCAGTGCCTGCCACGACGACGAGCTGGTCGGGTCTGCCGTCGAGCCAACCGCTGGAGGAGCCAAGCCATTTCAGCTCGTAGAGGTATTCGTTGAGCGCCCAGCCGATAAGCGCGGTCGGCGCTGCCGCGGCCAGTGCAGTACCTGCGACGAGTCGTCGACGGCCCCCCGCCTGCTGGAGGTGTGAGGTTGACGCCTGCTCGACTGATGTCATGGGCGAAACGTAGCAAATCGCCCCGCTGATGGGCATGTCGGAGAGCCTCGTCCTGTCGATGCAGAACTACGACCGTGACGACCAGCCGACGTCGATCCTCGACGCCCTCTCGGCCGAGCGCCGCGAACCTAGCGCGTGGGGCCGTGCGCCGGGTGCCCGTCCGCCACGGTTCCCGCAGGGCCGCCTACTCGACCACGTGCAGGTCGTGCGGCGCGTGGTTGAGGCGACGGGCGCCGTCGGGCACGTCGTCCGGGAACGCGACCACGATGTCCTCGATGCGCACCCCGAAGCTCCCCGACAGATAGATACCCGGCTCGACCGAGAAGCACATCCCGGAGACGATGGGCTGCTCCTCGCCCTCGATCATGTACGGCGGCTCGTGCGTCGTCAGGCCGATCCCGTGGCCCGTGCGGTGGATGAACTGCTCGCCGTACCCGGCCTCGGTGATCACGGCGCGGGCGGCACGGTCGACGTCCTGGCAGGTCGCTCCGGGACGTACCGCGTCGACGCCGGCCTGCTGCGCGGCGCGCACGATCTCGAAGACCTCGCGCTGCTGGTCCGTGACGTCGCCGCCGACGTGCACCATGCGGGTCATGTCCGAGCCGTAGCCGTCCTTGAGGCCGCCGAAGTCGAGCACGACCATGTCACCCTCCTGGATGACCCGGTCGCCCGCCTCGTGGTGCGGGTTGGCACCGTTGGGCCCCGAGCCGACGACCGTGAAGTCGACCTGCGAGTGCCCGTGGTCGCGCAGGAAGCCCGCGAGGTCTGCGGCGACGTCGAGCTCGCGGCGCCCGCTGAAGCGGATCTCGACGATGTCCGCGAACGTCGCGTCGTTCGCCGCTCCCGCTGCCGCGAGCCGCTCGATCTCGTCAGGTCCCTTGACCGCGCGCAGCATGGGCAGCGCCTGCGTCATGGCCGAGTACGAGGAGCCCGGCAGGGTGCGCTGGAGCCCCAGCAGGTGCATGGCCCACGCCGAGTCGGAGATCGCGTAGCGCCCGGCCGCGTCGAGCAGGCCGGCCGTGACCGCGTACTCGTCGACGCCGTCGGTCCACGGGGTCACGTGCAGGGCGGCTGCACCGGGTACCCGGTCGAGGTCCGGGCGCTCGAGCACGGGCACCACGATCGACGCCTCCCCTTCGGCCGGGACCACGAGCAGCGTGATGCGCTCGGTCATGGCCGTGGGGGTGTAGCCCGTGAAGTACGTCATGTCCGGGCCGGGGGTGACGAGCACCCCGGCGAGCCCTGCGTCGCGGGCCTGGGCAGCCGCGCGGTCGATGCGCGCGGCGAAGTCCTGTGCGGTGAACTCCCTCATGGGGCCAGCCTGCCACCGGCGGCGCGGGTGCGCCGGACGAGCGGGAGTCCGGAGGAGCGGGGTGACCGACGGCGGAGCGCAGCCCGGACGCGCCGTCCACCGTGGGTGGGGCTCAGGCCTTGCGGTGCTCCGCGACGCCGCGCAGCGCCTCGCGGCGGGTCCGCAGCTCCTCGCGGCCCTCGCGAGTGATCTGTGCCCAGTTCCGGTTCTTGGTGATCCGGGCATGGACCAGTCCGGCCTCGGTGAGGTCGTGCAGGCGTGCCGCGAGGTTGCGTTCCTCGACGCCCGTGAGGCGTGCGAGCGCGGGCTGGTCGGCCTCGTCGGCGTCCCCGAGCACCGCGAGCACGCGCAGGTTGTCGGTCGCGGGGTCGCCGATGCTCAGCGCGCCGTCGCCCGACGCGAGGGTCTGCCGCTCCCCGCGGAGCGCGAGGCCCGCGACCACGAGGAGGCCCAGGCCGAGCGCGAGGCCGCCGAGTGCCGTGGGCACGGACGGGTCGAACAGGGCGTCACCCGTGGCGGTGAGCACGAAGGACACCGCCATCGTCGCGATGCCCGCCAGCCACAGGAAGCGGTCCGAGGCGCGCAGTCCCAGGACGGCCAGTCCCATCCCCAGGATGGACGGCACGCCGATCCAGAAGCTGATCGAGGGGAGCAGGAAGGCGATCACGGCGCTCAGGACGATCGCGATCCCGTACCCGTCGCTCCCGACCCCCACTCCGGTGGGCAGTCGCAGCACGAAAGCCGTCAGGAACGTCAGCAGGAACGCCGCGAGCGGCACGAGCACCATGAGCCACAACCAGTCGCCTGCGAGCAGGCTCAGTCCGGTGATCACGAGCGTGGCGACCCCGGCTGCGGCCAGCGGGAGCGAGCGAGCGTGCCGTGCGGCGCGGGTCCGCAGGCGTGCGGTGTCGGCTGCGACGAGGGCGGGGACGGTGGCGGGCATGGGCTTCACGGTACCGGCCGGGCGCCACACTGAGTGCGGAGCTCTTGCGCGAAACGCCCGGCGAGTCGCACAAGAGCTCCGCACTCAGCGGTAGGGGCAGACAGTTCAGACCGTGGGGCTCCTGCGTCGACCAGTACGGTCCTGTCGCTTGGACGGCCGGCGGCCGTTCGGACGCCCCAGGCCGCCCGTGCCGGCGGCTTCCGGGGGAGGGGCGGGGAAGAGATCGGGCAGCGGTGACGGCAGCCGGGACGCGAGCTCGTCGTCGATCCTGGCCCCGCGAACGGCCTCGGACCACGACGGTTCGGCACGGCACCGGACGGCGATCCGCTGGTGCAGGTCGGCGCGGTGGTTCAGGACGTCCTCGACGGCGCCCGTGCTGACCCGGTCGAGGAAAGCGCCCTCGTCGTCGCTCTCGACGCCCAGCGAGATCAGGGCGTCGAGCAGCGGCAGGGGGTCGAGGTCGTGCAGGAGCCGCTGGGCGACCTCCTCGTAGTCGTCGAGGCGGCGGTCTGCCTCGAGCCGCCCAGCGCGCCCGCCTCGGTCGAGGAGGGACCATTCTCGATAGCGGAGCGCGATCCGGTGCGCGGACCTCGCGTCGAGGGGCGCTCTGGGGGGATCGACGTCGTCGGGTCCGACCGCAGCGTCGTCGTCGGGCACGCTGCTCTGGTAGTGCTTCACCCGGACACCTTCTCGGTCGAGTGCGGAGTTCCTGTGCGACACGCCCAGCGTGCCTCGCAGGCACTCCGCTCCCGCGGGCCAGGCAGGTCAGACCGTGATGACGACCTTGCCGCGCACGTGCCCGGTCCGGCTCGCCTCGTGGGCCTTCGCGGCGTCGGCCAGGTCGTAGACCTCGGCGACGTCGACCGTGAGCTGTCCGGCGTCCGCGAGGCGGGCCAGCTCGGTCAGCCCCTCGACGTCGGGGCGGACCCAGACGTAGTGCCCGCCGAGCTCGTCGCGGGCTGCGGCGTCGACGACCGAGGCGACCGTGCCGCCCTCGCGCAGGACGTCGGGCGTGGTGGCCAGCGCCTCGCCGCCGATGTAGTCGAGGACGACGTCCACGCCGTCGGGCGCGAGGGCGCGCACGCGCTCGGCCAGGCCCTCGCCGTAGGTCACGGGCTCGGCGCCCAGGGAGCGCAGGTACTCGTGGTTGCGCTCGGATGCGGTGCCGATCACGCGCGCCCCGCGCGCCACCGCGATCTGGACGGCCATCGACCCGACGCCGCCCGCGGCCGCGTGCACGAGCACGGTCTGACCGCTCGTCACACCGGCGCGGTCGATCGTCTGCAGGGCCGTGAGCCCGGCGAGCGGCGCGCCGGCTGCCTGCTCCCACGTCCAGGACGAGGGCTTGCGGGCCAGCGTGCGGACCGGGGCCGCGACGAGCTCGGCCGTGGTGCCCCCGGAGACGACGTCCTTGCGGACGTAGCCGAAGACCTCGTCACCGACCGAGAGCTCGGGCGTGTCCAGGCCGACGCGCTCGACCACGCCCGCGACGTCCCAGCCCGGCACCACGGGGAACGTGGTGTCCATGATCGCGTCGAGGTAGCCCTCGCGGACCTTCCAGTCCACGGGGTTCACGCTCGTGGCCCTGACCCGGACCAGGACGGTGTCCGGTCCGACCTTGGGCGTGGGGAGCTCGCTGAGCTCGAGGACGTCGGCTCCGCCGTAGCGGGAGTAGGTGATGGCTCGCATGCAGGCGGCAACGGGCGGCGGCGCCGAGGCATTCCCCGGCCACCACCGCCCGTCGCGTCCCGGTCGGTCAGCCCTCGATCGTGCTCGGGTCCATGTACATGACCTCCCACAGGTGACCGTCGAGGTCGGAGAAGCTGCGCGAGTACATGAATCCCTCGTCCTGCGGCGGGTTGGTCTGCGCGCCGCCCGCGGCGAGCGCCCGGTCCGCCAGGTCGTCCACGCCCGTGCGGGACTCGGCGCTGATCGCGTTGATCGCCTCGGTCGCGCCCTGCGCGTCGACGATCGACTTGGGCGTGAAGCGGCGGAAGAACTCGTGGGTCAGGAGCATTACGTAGATCGTGTCGCTGATGACCACGCACGACGCGTTCTCGTCGGTGAACTGCTCGTTGATCGAGAACCCGAGCTGCGTGTAGAACGCCTTGGACTTCTCGAGGTCTGACACGGGCAGGTTGACGAAGATCTGGGTTCCGGCCATGTCGTTCTCCTTCGGACGTGCCGCCGGGGTGCAGCTCCGGTCGGCGAGGACAGGGTGTCGTCGGTGTAGACCGGGCATCCCCGGAGAACTCATCGGCCCGTCCGGCCCGTCCGGCCCGGCGCGCCCGTCAGACCAGCACCTCACCGTCCCGGGCGACGACCTGGCCGGCGGCCACGACGAGCGCACGAGCCGGCGCGCGGACCACGGCGTCCTGGGTGTTCTCGGCGTCGACCAGCACCACGTCGGCCCGTGACCCGACGACCAGGTCGTGGACGTCGTGGCCCACGAAGAAGCCTGCGTCGCTCGTCGCGAGCCGGGCCGCGCGGACCAGGTCCTCGTCGTAGCGGAAGCGCGCGAGCTGGGCCAGGCGCGTCGTGAGGGCGAGCAGGTCGCCCGTCCCGTAGGGCGCCCACAGGTCGCGGATGCCGTCGGTGCCCAGGCCCACGCGCACGCCGTGCTCGCGCAGCAGGTCGAGGGGGAGCGGGGTCGCGCCGATCGGTGCGACCGTCGTCATGCTGATGCCCGCGTCGCCCATGGCCTCGACCAGGTCGGCCATGCGGGTCGCGGGCAGCTGCCCGACCGCGAATCCGTGCGCCACGTTGACCTTGCCCTGGAGCCCGGCGCGGACCGTGCGCTCGATCATGAGCTCGATCTGGAACGCGCCCAGCTCGCCGCCGTCGTGCAGGTGGACGTCGACCCCGACGCCGCGCCGCTCGGCGATCTCGAACAGCCCGTCGAGCTGGGTCACGGGGTCACGGTCGATCGAGGCGGGGTCGAGCCCGCCGATGTGCTCGGCCCCCGCGGCGGCCGCGGCGTCGAGCAGCTCGAGCACGCCGGGCCGGCGCAGGACGCCGTCCTGGGGGAACGCGACGATCTCTGCGTCGACCGCGCCGCCCAGCACGAACAGCGACTCGCGGACCACGTCGATGCCGCGCAGCCCGAGGCCCAGGTCGACGTCGACGTGGGTGCGGATCGCGGTCGTGCCGTGGCGCAGGAACTCGCGCAGGACCGCGACCGTGACGTCGACTCCGGGGATGCCGAGCTCGTCGCGGTGCTCGCGCTCGTGCGCGATGCGCCCCTGCGTGGTGGCCTCGCCGCCGTAGCTGACCCAGGGCTTGCCCCACCAGCTCTTGTCGACGTGCGCGTGCGCGTTGACGAACCCGGGCAGGGCGAGGAGGCCGCGCCCGTCGACCTCGCCCGGGGCGAGAGTCGCGCTGCCCGACGCCGCCGCGCCGGCCGGGACGTGCGGCGTCACCTGGGTGATGCGTCCGTCCGCGACGTGGAGGTCGACGGCCTCGCCGCCCCAGGGCCGGACGTTGCGCAGCACCGACACCGTGGACGGGGGCGTGGTGGAGAACGGGGGCATGAGAGGTCCTTCCTCGGGTGGTGCTCGGCGGTCCGCGGGCCGTCTCAACCCCCTGGAACGGCCTGCGCTCAAACGGTATACCATTTTCGGGTCGCCGTGAGTGGCGTCTTTTCGCGGGAGGATGGACCCATGAGCGTTGAGCAGCGGTTCGAGCCCGAGGCCGACCGTGTCGCCCGGATCGTGCGCGAGCAGATCATCGACGGCGAGCGGGCCCCGGGGGACAAGCTCGTCGAGCGCGACCTCGCGACCGAGCTCGGCGTGAGCCGCGTCCCCGTGCGCGACGCGCTCAAGACGCTCATCGCCGAAGGGCTCGTGACCCCGCGTCCCCGCACCTGGGCGGTCGTACGCACCTTCACGGAGGCCGACGTCGAGGACCTCATCGAGGTCCGCTCCGCGATCGAGACCCTGACGTTCCGCCTCGCGGCCGAGCGCAGGACCCCCGAGCGGCTCGTCGAGCTCGAGGCCACGCTCGACCGCGAGGAGCAGGCGGCGCGCGACCACGACGCGACGGCCGCGCACCGGGCCGGAGCCGACTTCCACGAGCTCGTCGCCGCGACCGCCGCGAGCCCCCTGCTCGACGAGATCGGCGCGATCACCGCGAGCCGGCTGCGCTGGTTGCTCGGGCAGCACGTCGACCTCCAGGAGATGGTCGACGAGCACCGGGGCCTCCTCGCCGCGATCCGCGCGGGCGACGGGCAGGAGGCGGCGCGGCTCGCCGTCGGGCACCTGCGGACCAGCCGCGACGCGGCGCGCGCCCGCCTCGCCCAGCAGGGCGAGACCGCGCGGGACTGAGGGCTCAGCCCTCCCGGCGCACGTCCTCGGGCGACTTGTCCGGGCGCCAGCCGCGCCAGACCGCGTGCCGCAGCTTGCCGTCGCCCTCGGGCGCGCTCGTCCAGTCCGCGTAGTCGACCTCGCCGACCAGGTGCGGCGTGACCCAGCGGGCGTCCGAGGCGTCCGCGGCCGGGACGTCGAGGGCCGGGTTCGTGACCCGCTCGATCCGACCGAGCCGCGTCACGAGGTCGCGCCGGTCCTTCTCGGTGAAGCCCGACCCGACGCGGCCCACGTAGCGCAGGCCCTGGTCGTCGGGCACCGCGAGCAGCAGCGAGCCCACGAGGTGCGACCGGTCCCCGTGCCCCGGGCGCCACCCGACCACCACGACCTCCTGGGTGTGCGAGTGCTTGACCTTGATCCAGCTCCGCGAGCGCCGCCCGGCCGTGTAGGTGCTCGTGCGCCGTTTGGCCACGACACCTTCGAGGCCGAGCTGCCGGCTCGTCGCGACGGCCCCTTCGAGGTCGCCGTCGAACGCGGGCGGGACGTGCACGGTCCCCGACCCGTCGACCAGGTCCTCGAGGATCTCGCGCCGCTCGTCGTACGTGCGCCGGACGAGCGAGCGCCCACCGACGGACAGGACGTCGAACAGCATGAGCTCGACCCCGACCTTGGCGCGGGCCGCTGCGACGTCGCCCGCCTTGGTGAGGTTCGCGCGCTGCTGGAGGCGGCGGAAGCTCGGGCGCCCGCGCGCGTCGAGGGCCACGATCTCGCCGTCGACGACCACAGGCAGGTCGGCGGCCGGGACGCGGACCGCGAGGTCCTGGAGCTCGGGGTAGGTGAGCGTCATGTCCTTGCCGCTGCGGCTCACGAGGCGGACCGAGGCGTCGTCGGCCGTGCCCGTGACCTGCGCGATCACGCGGAACCCGTCCCACTTCATCTCGTAGGCCCAGTCGTCGGGGTCGCCCTCGGCGGTCAGCGTCTCGACCGTCCCGGCGGTCGCGAGCATGGGGCGCGGCAGCGCGACCCCGACGGGCTCGTCGTCGGTCTCGGACGGGCGCTGCCCGGACGCCCTGCTGCGAGGCCTCGCGTGGCCCGTGGGACGGGCCTCGTCGCGCGGGGCCATGAGGTGGATGAGCCAGTTGTTCTCCTCGCCCTTCCCCGACGGGCCGTGCCCGCCAGTGTGGATGAACGCGAGCCTCCGTGTCCCGTGCTGCTCGCCGTGCAGCGTGACGATGACCTCCTCGTCGTCGCGCCACTTCTCGAGCTCGTACGTGCCGGCGTCCCAGATGCTCACCTCGCCCCCGCCGTACTCGCCCGCAGGGATGGTCCCCTCGAACGAGCCGTAGGCGAGCGGGTGGTCCTCGGTCTGGACCGCGAGATGGTTCTGCCGGGTGTCGGTCGGTTCGCCGCGGGGCAGGGCCCAGCTCACGAGCACGCCGTCGTGCTCGAGGCGGAAGTCCCAGTGCAGGCGTCGCGCGTGGTGCTCCTGGATGACGAACGAGTTCCCTCGACTCGGCGTAGGGGCCTCGTCGGGGACGGGCTCGGGGGTCCGGGAGGCGTCGCGCTTGGCGCGGTAGGTCTCGAGGCGGTCGCGCCGTGGGGCTCCGTCCTGCTCGTCGCCGTCGCTGCCCGACGGCGTCGCGCCCTTGCGCGCGAACGTCGCCATGCGCTCGGGCGTGGGTTCGAGCGAGGCCAGGTGGCCCGCGGTGAGCGCCGCGAGCGGGTCGCCGACCGTCCGCACGCGCTCCACGACCTCGTCCTTGTCGAGGTGCGCGAGGTCGGGGTCGTCGAGCTCTTCCCACGTACGCGGAGCGGCGACCGTGGGGTGGGTGCGGCCGCGCAGCGAGTAGGGCGCGATGGTGGTCTTGTTGCCGTTGTTCTGGCTCCAGTCGACGAGCACCTTCCCGCCGCGCAGCGACTTCTTCATGTCGCTCACGACGAGGTCGGGGTGCTCGGCCTCGAGGTAGCGGGCGAGCTCGTGCGCGACCGCGCTGACCTCGTCGGTGGTCTGGTGCCCGTCGAGGGCTGCGTACAGGTGGATGCCCTTGGAGCCGCTCGTCACAGGCAGGGGGTTCAGGCTCATGCCACGCAGCACCTCGCGGGCCAGGCGGGCGACCTCGGCGCACTCGGGCAGCCCCGCGCCCTCACCGGGGTCGAGGTCGAGGACCAGGCGGTCCGGGTTCTTCTGGACCCCGGTCCGGCCGAACTGCCACTGCGGCACGTGGATCTCCAGGGCGGCGATCTGCCCGAGCCACGTGAGCGTCGCGAGGTCGTTGACGAGCGGGTACGCGTTGGTGCTGTGCTTGTGCTGGATCGTGCGGCGCCGGACCCACGTGGGGGTGCCCGCGTCGAGGTTCTTCTGGAAGAACACGGGCCCCTCGACGCCGTTGGGCCAGCGCTTGCGGGTCGCCGGCCGGTTCGAGGCGTGGGGGAGCAGGACGTCGGCGACCGCAGCGAGGTAGGCCAGGACCTCGCCCTTGGTCGTGCCCGTGGCCGGGTACAGGACCTTGTCCAGGTTGGTGAGCTTGAGGCGGTGACCGCCGACGCTCACGGTCTGCGCCGCCGTGGAGGAGGCCATGGGTCCATGGTTGCCCGGGGCGGGTGGTTGCGCTCGGTGGGTCGTGTGCCAGGCGGATGCCGGACCCCACCATCGGGATACCGTTGCGCCGGTCCCGGAACTGGTGGCCCTCGGTGCGGCGGCCGGACCTCCGTCGACATCGAGCTCCCCGACGGCCCGGGAACCGAGTGACTCATGGACGAGGGACCGGTCGCGGCGACCCTGGTGGAGTACGACCGCGTGAACCGGACCGGGCTGGCCGTCATCACGCTCGTGATCGTCGTCCCCTTGGCGGCGTTCGCCACCGACGGACCGTGGAGGGTGCTCCTGATCTGTGGGGTGGTGGTGGGCGGGATCGGCTACGCGGCTCTGGGCCCCAGCATCCGGCTCGACCTCCGCGACGGGCACCTCCTGCGTCGATTCATGACCCGTCGAACGGATCTCGACCTGGTGGGCGTGACCGAGGTGGACGTCTTCTGGATCCCCTACGGCCCGCTTCAGCTGGTCGTCCGGTCCCCGGCCGGGCGGGTCCAGCTGGCCGTGGACGAGGCGTCGAGCGCCTTTCGCCGAGAGCTCGGTCGCCAGCTGCGGGCCGCGGGCAGACGGGACCGTTGCTCCGGCGCGGCGAGCGAGCATCTCTATCTCACGGGCTCGTGACGCACGGCGTCTCAGTGGCACGGGGCCGGAGCGGGGTAGGCCGGCCCTGCTCGTCGTCGTACCCACCGGAAGCCGCCCGGGCGAGCGAGCGATTGACGGGCACCGGGGACTCGGCGAGCATGTGACGCGCACCACTTCTCGGCCGCCTCAGCGGTGGCGACCGGCCGCCGCGCGGCCCGTCCTCCCTGTCTCGACCGCCCTGCCGACACCTCAGGAGATGCCATGACAGTGTTCGACCTCACCGGGCGCCGGGCCCTCGTCACGGGCGGGGCCCAGGGCCTCGGCGAAGGGATGGCCCGCGCTCTCGCGGCGGCGGGCGCGACCGTCGTGGTCGCGGACCTGCAGGACAGCGGAGCGCAGGTCGCGGCCGGACTGCCGTCCGAGCACGGGCAGGAGCACGCGTTCACCCGGCTCGACGTCACCGTGGAGCCGGACTGGGAGCGGGCGATCGCCGCGACGATCGACGCCGTGGGTGGGCTCGACGTCCTGGTCAACAACGCGGGCATCGAGATCTCGGGGCTGCTCACCGAGGTCGATCCCGACGACGTCCGGCGGATGCTGGAGGTGAACGTCCTCGGGACCACGCTCGGGATCAAGCACGGCCTGCGAGCGATGCGCCCTGGTGGGCCCGCTGGTTCCGGGGGTGCGATCGTGAACGTCTCCTCGGTCGCGGCCACGATCGCCTTCCCCGGCATCTCCGTCTACTCGGCCACCAAGTCCGCGGTCGACCGCCTGACGCGCGTCGCCGCCATGGAGAGCGGAAAGCTCGGCTACGGCGTCCGGGTCAACTGCGTCTACCCGGGCCTCGTGCCGACCGCGATGGGTGCGGGGCTCGCGAACGACATGGCGACCCTGGGGCTGTACGGCTCGGCCCAGGAGGCGGTCGGTGCCGTGGTCGACCTGACTCCCTCCGGGCGCCTGGGGACGGTCGAGGACATGGCCGACGCCGTCGTGTTCCTCGCATCGGACGCGGCGCGGTTCGTCAACGGTGCGGGGCTCCCGGTCGACGGCGGGATGGGGATGTGAGGGGCGCGGGGGTCGACGACCCTTCGTGAGTGCCGAGCGGCCGTCGTCGATCGGCCCGGCCGACGACGGCCGCTCCGCTCCCGCCACCTAGACCTCGAACGTGCAGTTGTGCAATCTTTGCAGTCGTGCATATAGTGCAGTAATGCACAACCCTCCGACGTCCCTCCGCGAACGCAAGCGCGCCGAGACCTGGCTCGCGATCCACCAGGCGGCCTCCGCCCTGGTGCGCGAGAAGGGGCTCCACCACGCGACCGTCGAGGAGATCGCCGCCACGGCAGGCGTCTCGCAGCGGACGTTCTTCAACTACTTCGCGACCAAGGAGGAGGCGATCCTGGGGCTCGTGCCCCCGAGCGTCTCCGACGAGGCGCTCGCCGCCTTCCGCGCGGAGACCGAGGGTCCCGCGTTCGAGCGGGTCGTGCGGTTCCTGCTCTCGATCCTGCGGTCCACGCTGCACCCCGGCGTGCCGTTCGCCGAGCGCAAGGCTCTCGTGCGGGAGCACCCCGAGCTGCGTCGGCACGCCATGGGCTACGTCTCCCAGGTCGAGTCGCTCGTCAACGACCTGCTGTCCGACCGGGCCGAGGACGGGACGGGGTTCAGCGAGCTCGCGTCGCTGGGCCTGCCCGACAGCCCCGACACCGCCCGAGCGCTCCTCATGCTCGCCGGCACCATCATGCGCTTCGCGTACTCGCGCGACCCCGGAGCCGCCCTGAGCGACGCCGACGCCGAAGCCGAGATCAGCGAAGCGATCACCATCTTCCGAGAGGTCTTCGAGGCCACGCTATGACCCACCCCACCCCGGCCGGCGGCACGCCGGCACCCACCCGGCGCGCGGCACCCACCGCGCCCGGACAGGCCACGTCCGCGGCGGCCCCAGCACCGAAGGACCGCAAGATCGTCCTGCTGTTCATGGGCCTCATGGTCACCATGCTGCTCGCGTCGCTCAACCAGACCGTCCTGTCCAGTGCTCTGCCCACCATCGTGGGCGAGCTCAACGGCGTCGAGCACATGAGCTGGGTCATCACGGCCTTCATCCTCGCCTCGACCATCACCATGCCGATCTACGGCAAGATCTCGGACGTCCTGGGCCGCAAGCCCCTGCTGCTCACCGCGATCCTGCTGTTCATGGCGGGCTCCGTGATCGGCGCCGTCGCAGGCGACATGAACCTGCTCATCGTGGGCCGCACGGTCCAGGGCCTGGGCGGCGGTGGGCTCATGATCCTGTCGCAGGCCGCGATCGCCGACGTCATCCCCGCGCGGGAGCGCGGCAAGTACATGGGCATCATGGGCGCGGTCTTCGCGGTCTCCTCGGTCGCGGGACCGCTGCTGGGCGGCTGGTTCACCGAGGGGCCCGGCTGGCGCTGGGTCTTCTGGATCAACATCCCCCTGGGCATCCTCGCCGCGCTCGCAGCGATCTTCCTGCTGCACCTGCCCAGGAAGCAGCGAGGCGCCGAGCGCGTGCGCCACGACTACCTCGGCATGGCCCTCATGGCCGTGGCCACCACGGCGATCGTGCTGGTCGGGACCTGGGGCGGCTCGCAGTACGAGTGGGGTTCGGCGACGATCCTCGGGCTCATCGCGCTGGCGGTCGTGGCCGCCGTGGCGTTCGTGCTCGTCGAGAAGCGTGCCGACGAGCCGATCATCCCGCTGCACCTGTTCGCGGACCGCAACTTCACGGTCACGACCATCGCGGCGCTCGCGACCGGTATCGCGATGTTCGGCGCGATCGGCTACATGCCGACGTACCTCCAGATGGCGACCGGCGCGAGCGCGACCGTCGCAGGCCTGCTCATGATCCCCATGATGGGATCGCTGCTCGTCACCTCGGTCATCACGGGCCAGATGGTCTCGCGGACCGGGAGGTACAAAGTCCTCCCGATCGTCGGTTCGCTGATCCTGGGCGTGGGCCTGGCGCTGCTCTCGACCGTCAAGGCCGACACCGCGACCCCGATGATCTGCGTGTTCCTCGCGGTGATCGGGATCGGGCTGGGCAGCAGCATGCAGATCCTGACGCTGATCGTGCAGAACTCGTTCCCCCTGCGCGAGGTCGGGACCGCGACAGCGGCCAACAACTACTTCCGTCAGGTCGGTGCCACGCTGGGATCGGCCGTGGTCGGCAGCGTCTTCATCTCGCGTCTGACCACGCTCATCGCGGAGAAGTTCCCGCAGGGCACGGGGTCGGCGGGCGGGACGGGCTCGCTCACCCCGGACCTGGTCCAGTCCCTGCCCGACGGCGTGCGCGCCCTCGTGATCGAGTCCTACAACGAGGCGCTCGTGCCGCTCTTCCTCTACATGGTGCCGCTCGCGCTCATCGCCGCGATCGCCCTGTGCTTCATCCACGAGAAGCCGCTCGCGACCTCGGTCGAGCAAGAGATCGCCGCGGAGTCCCTGGCCGAGGGCCAGCTCCTGGTGACCGACGAGGACGAGGCGAGCGACGCCGTCGGGCCTCTCGAGGACGCGACCAGCGGACCGCAGCCCCGCCAGCGGTAGACCCCACCGCAAGCGCAGGGACCTCCGGCCGCGGCCGG
>NZ_JBHXBO010000002.1:0-48047 GCF_042726775.1 Oerskovia sp. NPDC060287 | reverse complement strand
CCTCCCCGCCGCGGCCGCGGACGGGTCCTGCCCGACCGGACCGGCCGTCTCGTAACACGCGCTTAACGGCGTGACCGACCCTGCGAAACAGCCGCTTCCTAGCGTGTGAGCACTGGATACCGAGGTGTATACACCCCGGTCCACCTGTGCTCCGGACCGACCGGAGACCGTCCTCACGGGGGTCCTCATGTTCGACACGCTGCTGGTCGCCAACCGGGGCGAGATCGCCGTCCGGATCATCCGGGGGGCGCAGGGCCTCGGTCTGAAGACCGTGGCCGTCTACTCCGACGCCGACCGCGACGCACCGCACGTCCGGCTCGCCGACGCCGCGGTCCACCTGGGGCCCGCTCCCGCCGCGCAGAGCTACCTCGACGTCGAGCGCGTGCTGGGCGCGGCCGCGGAGTCCGGCGCCGGTGCGGTGCACCCCGGCTACGGCTTCCTGTCCGAGAACGCGGCGTTCGCAGCCGCGGTCGAGGCGCGCGGGATGGCTTTCGTCGGTCCGACCCCCGAGCACCTGCGGGTGTTCGGCGACAAGGCCTCGGCCCGGGAGGCCGCCGCGCGCAGCGGGGTCCCGCTCGTCGCCGGCAGCGGAGTGCTCGACGGCGTCGAGGACGCCCTGGCGCAGGCCGGGCGCATCGGGTACCCCGTGATGCTCAAGGCCGTCGGCGGGGGCGGCGGGATCGGGATGCACGCGTGCCACGGGCCCGCCGACCTGACCGACGCCTACCTGCGCGTCGAGCGGCTCGCGGCGTCGAGCTTCGGGTCGGCGGGACTGTTCCTCGAACGGTTCGTCACGCGGGCCCGGCACCTCGAGGTCCAGCTCTTCGGCGACGGGAGGGGCAGGGTCGTGAGCCTCGGCGACCGCGACTGCTCGCTCCAGCGCCGCCACCAGAAGGTCGTCGAGGAGGCCCCCGCGCCAGGGCTCGACGACGCGCTGCGCGAGCGGCTGCACACCTCGGCGCGCCGCCTCGCGGCCTCGGTGGGCTACCGCTCGGCGGGCACGGTCGAGTACGTCTACGACGTCGAGCGCGAGGAGCTCTCGTTCCTCGAGGTCAACACCCGTCTCCAGGTCGAGCACCCGGTGACCGAGGCCGTCACCGGGGTCGACCTCGTCGCCTGGATGCTCCGCCTCGCGGGCGGCGAGGACGACCTCCTCGACGGCGTGCCCGACGAGGGCCCGACCCGCACGGGGCACGCGGTCGAGGCGCGCGTCTACGCCGAGGACCCGCGCCGGGGCTACCGGCCGAGCGCAGGTCTGCTCACGCACGTCACTCTCCCCGAGGACGAGCCGGTCATCCGGGTCGACACCTGGGTCGAGGCCGGCCAGGAGGTCACCTCGCACTACGACCCGCTGCTCGCCAAGGTGATCGGGCACGGGGCGGACCGCGAGGCGGCGCTCGACGCCCTGGCCGCGGCGCTCGCGGGCTCGCGGCTCGTGGGCCTGCAGACCAACCTGCCGCTCCTGCGCAGCGCGCTCGACGACGCCGTGGTGCGCGCGGGCGAGCACACGACCGGGACCCTCGCGTCGGTCGTCGACGACGAGCCGTGGATCGAGGTCCTGGCCCCCGGCGTCATGACGACCGTCCAGGACTGGCCCGGGCGCGTGGGGCACTGGGACGTCGGGATCTCGCCCTCGGGCCCCATGGACGACCTGTCGTTCCGGCTCGGCAACCTGGTGCTGGGGAACGGTGAGGGAGCGCCCGGGCTCGAGTGCACCCTCACGGGGCCGCGGCTGCGCTTCTCGCACGGCGCGACCGTGTGCGTGACGGGGGCCGACACGCTCGTCACGGTCGACGGGGAGCCCATGCCCCAGTGGGAGCCCGTGGTCCTCGCCGCAGGCTCCGTGCTCGAGGTCGGGGCCCCGCTCGACGCAGGGCTGCGCACCTACGTCTTGATCGCCGGAGGCCTCGACGTCCCCGACTACCTGGGCTCGGCCTCGACGTTCACGCTCGGCGGGTTCGGCGGGTACACCGGTCGGGCCCTCGTCCTCGGTGACGTGCTGGTCCCGGGGGAGGCCGAGGCGTCGACCGGGGCCGCGGCTCGCGCCGTGCCCGTGGCCGACCGCCCCGTCCTGGGGCACGCGTGGGAGGTCGCGGTCCAGGAGGGGCCCCAGCCGGCGCCCACCTACTTCACGCGGGGCGACATGGAGCTGATCTACGGCACCACCTGGGGCGTCCAGTCCCACGCGAACCGCACAGGGATCCGGCTCACCGGACCCGCGCCGACCTGGGCGCGCCCCGACGGCGGGGACGCGGGCCTGCACCCGTCGAACCTGCACGACAACCCCTACTCGGTCGGCGCGCTCAACGTCAGCGGCGACACGCCCATCCTGCTCGGCCCCGACGGACCCAGCCTCGGCGGCTTCGCGTGCCCGGTCACGGTCGTGGCGGCCGCCCGCTGGAAGCTCGGTCAGATCCGGCCGGGGGACACCGTCCGGTTCGTGCCGGTGACCCCGGCCGCCGCGGACGAGCTCCGTGGCTCCGACCGGCTGCGTGCGCAGCCCACCGTCTCACCCGGGTCCGTCCGGACGACGGGCGACGACGGCGTCCTGGCCACGTCGGGCGTGCGGCGAGGGACGCCGTCGCGAGACCGGCCCGAGGTCGTGTACCTGCGCGGAGGCGACGACAACGTGCTCGTGGAGTACGGCGAGCGGACGCTCGACCTGGGCCTGCGGATGCGCGTCCACGCGCTGTCCGAGGCGCTGCTCGCGCTGGGGCTCGCGGGTCTGGTCGACGTGACGCCGGGGGTCCGGAGCCTGCACCTGCACGTCGATCCGGACGTCCTGCCTGTCGGGCGGCTCGTCGGGATCCTGCAGGACCTCGAGGAGGACCTGCCCGCGACCGTGGACCTGCGCGTGCCCAGCCGCCGCATCCACCTGCCGCTGAGCTGGGACGACCCCTCGATCCAGGAGGCCGTCTCCCGGTACGCCGCGGGCGTCCGCCCCGAGGCTCCGTGGCTCCCGTCCAACATCGAGTTCATCCGGCGCATCAACGGCCTGGACACGGTCGAGGACGTGCGACAGGCGGTGTTCGACGCCGAGTACCTGGTGCTGGGCCTCGGCGACGTCTACCTGGGCGCGCCCCTCGCGGTGCCGCTCGACCCGCGCCACCGGCTCGTGACGACCAAGTACAACCCGGCCCGCACGTGGACCCCGTCGGACGCGGTCGGCCTCGGGGGCAAGTACCTGTGCGTGTACGGGATGGAGAGCCCCGGCGGGTACCAGCTCGTCGGCCGGACCGTGCCCATCTGGAGCGGGCACCGTCAGCGCGGCGTGTTCGAGCAGGGCAAGCCCTGGCTCCTGCGCTTCTTCGACCGGGTCGTGTGGCACCCCGTGAGCCCCGAGGAGCTGATCGAGCAGCGCGCCGACTTCGCGGCCGGGCGGCTCGACGTCGAGGTCGACGACGAGACGTTCGGCCTCCGCGAGCACCTCGACTTCCTCGCGGAGAACGCGGGGTCGATCGAGGCGTTCACCGCTCGCCAGGACGTCGCCTTCGCCGCCGAGCGCGCGGCCTGGGCGGCCTCGGGCGAGCTCGACCGGGGGAGCGAGGGCGAGGCTCCCGGACCGTCGACGGGGACCGGCGCGGCCGACGGCACGCTCGACGTCGACGTCCCCGACGGCCACCACGTGGTGCACGCCCCCATGGTCGCGAGCGTCTGGCGGCTCGAGGTCGAGGTCGACCAGGTGGTCGAGCAGGGGGACCCGCTGCTCGTGCTCGAGGCCATGAAGCTCGAGCTGCGGGTGACCGCGACGGGTGCCGGTCGCGTCGCCCGCCTCCTGGTCGAGCCCGGGCGGCTCGTCGGACCCGGGACGCCGCTGGTGCTCGTCGCCGACGCGTGAACGCGTCGCGCCCCCTACCTGCCGGCCAGCAGGTCCGGGGCGCCTCCCCAGCCCAGTCCCGCACGAACGACGGAGAGCCGAATGACGACCACGCACGACCACGCGACGACCGACGGGCGAGCGCTCACCCCTGACGGACCGGACGGCCCCGAGGGGTCGGCCGCCGACCTGGCGGCCGGTCACCCGGACGGCCGGGCGGACGGCCCCGCCGCGACGAGGGTCGCCGCGGCCTACGCACGCCTGCGCGAGGTCGACCGGCCCGAGGTGTGGATCACGGTCGTGGACGAGGCCGCGGCGCTCGCCGCCGCCCGCGAGGTCGACCGCCGGGCAGCAGCGGGCGAGGACCTGCCGCTCCACGGCACGGCGCTCGCGGTCAAGGACAACATCGACGTCCGGGGGCTCCCGACGACCGCCGCGTGCCCGTCGTTCGCCTCGGTGCCGGGGGCGAGCGCGACCGCGGTGCAGCGGCTCGTGGACGCCGGGTGCGTCGTGATCGGCAAGACGAACCTCGACCAGTTCGCGACGGGGCTCGTCGGGACGAGGAGCCCGTACGGCGCGGTCCGGCACGCGTCGCTGCCCGACCGCGTCTCGGGCGGTTCGAGCTCGGGCTCGGCCGTCGCCGTCGCGCTGGGGATCGTCGACGTCGCGCTGGGCACCGACACGGCCGGCTCCGGGCGCGTCCCGGCTGCCCTCCACGGGATCGTGGGCATCAAGTCGACGATCGGGCTCGTGCCCGTCACGGGGGTCGTCCCCGCGTGCCGGAGCTACGACGTCGTCACCACGTTCACGCGCGACGTCCGGCTCGGCGTGACCGCGACCGCGGTCATGGCCGGGCCGGACGGCACGGACCCGACCGCCCGGACGTGGCCCGTGGACGCCCGGGCCGCGCTGCGCGAGCGACCTGTCGTGGGGCTGCCCACGAGCGAGGGCCTCGCGGCGCTCCAGCCCGCATGGCGGGGTGCGTTCGAGAGCGTGCGCGGGCGGCTCGCGGCGATCGGTGCCGAGGTCGTCGAGGTCGACATCCGTCCGATGCTCGACGCCGCGAGGCTCCTCTACGACGGCGCGATCGTCGCGGAGCGGTTCGCCGCGGTCGGTGCGCACATCGAGGCCGGGGGGCCGGGGCTCGACCAGACGGTCGCGGCGATCATCCTGGGAGGCAAGGACATCCCCGCCGCGCGGTACGTCCAGGACCGCGAGACGCTCGAGCGTGCACGGGTCGCGACCCTCGCCGCGATGGCGGGGGTCGACCTCCTGGTCCTGCCCACCACGACCGAGCACCCCACGCTCGCGGCGGTCGCGGCGGAGCCGGTCGAGATCAACCGTCGCATGGGGACGTTCACCAACTTCGTGAACCTCCTGGACCTTGCGGCGGTCGCGGTCCCCGCGGGCGAGGCCGACGGCGGGCCGTTCGGGATCAGCGTCATCTCCCGGGCGTTCGACGACGCGTCGGCGCTCGACCTCGCCGAGCGGTTCGTCGCCGGGGGAGAGGTCGGGCTCGCGCCCGGGGGGCGGGGGGACGGCGGGCCACGGTTCGGGCCGCCGGTCCGGCGCCTCGCGGTGTTCGGGGCCCACCTGCGGGGCCAGCCGCTCAACGGACAGCTCCAGGACCTCGGGGCACGCTACGTGGGTCCCACGCGGACGAGCGACGCGTACCGGCTCGTGGCCCTGCCGACGACGCCGCCAAAGCCCGGGCTCGTCCGCGTGGCGCCGGGCGAGGGGGCGCCCGTCGAGGGCGAGGTCTGGGAGGTCACCGACGGGGCCCTCGGACGCTTCCTGGCCGACCTGCCCGCACCCATGACCCTGGGTCAGGTCGAGCTGGAGGACGGAGGGTCGGTCGTCGGGTTCGGGTGCTCGCACCGTGCCGCGGAGCAGGGGGTCGACATCACGCACCTGCGGTCGTGGCGGGCGTACCTGGAGGTGAGCGCCTCGGGGAAGGAGGTGCTCGCGCTCGACTGACCCTCGCGAGAAGGGGCGGGCCGTCCGGCCGGGGAGACCTGGCCGGGCGGCCCGCCGGTGTTCCCGGCGACGCCGGGGGCGGAGACGAAGGACCGGACAGGTCCCCAGAGCGTACGAGATGGCAGATCGTCATGATCTGTCCGTTCCTTGGACGCCCCGTTTCGGGCGCGCGAACTTTGTGCTTAGGTCTACCTCAGTGAGGAAAGGTTTACCTAACTCATTTGCCACACCACTCGATACACCTGGCTCTGGGGGGACCATGGGACTGCCGACGATCGCCGCCTACGACGGCCCGGCACCGCACGAGTACCCGAGCAACCGCGTGACCTGGCAGGTCGACCCTGCCCGTGCGGTGCTCCTCGTCCACGACATGCAGCAGTACTTCGTCGACGCGTTCGACCCGGCGTCGCCCGCCCTGCGGGACGCCGTCGGCAACATCTCCCGGCTCGCCGCGACGGCACGCGAGCTCGGCATCCCGGTCGTCCTGACCGCTCAACCGCCCGCGCAGCAGCCCGCCGACCGCGGCCTGCTCACCGACTTCTGGGGACCGGGCATCCCGGACGACGGCACCGACGTCGTGATCGACGCGCTCGCACCGCAGCCGGGGGACACCCTGCTGACCAAGTGGCGCTACGACGCGTTCGTCCGCACGGGCCTGCGCGACCTCCTGCGCGAGCAGGGGCGCGACCAGCTCGTCGTGACGGGCGTCTACGCCCACATCGGCTGCCTCGTCACGGCGTGCGACGCGTTCATGCACGACGTCCAGCCGTTCCTCGTCGGAGACGCCGTCGCGGACTTCTCGCTCGCCCACCACCGCCAGGCGCTCACCTGGGCCGCGGACCGGTGCGCGGTCGTCGCCACGACCGCGGACGTGCTGACGCACCTCGGGGCGCGCGTCCCCGCGGTGGCGGGGGCATGAGCACGCGCGTCGCCCTCGTGACCGGGGCCGCGGGCGGCATCGGGGCCGCGGTCATGCACGCGCTCGCGGCACAGGGGTACGTGGTGGTCGCGGCCGACCTCGACCGGCAGTCGGTGCCCACGCACCCGGCCGCGCCCACGCTCCCGACCGGTGCGCCCGGCACCTCGAGCACGGTCGTCCCGGTGCGCCTCGACGTGACCGACGAGCAGGACGTGGCTCGTCTCGTCCGCTGGGTCGAGGACGAGGTCGGCCCGCTCGAGGTACTCGTCAACGCCGCGGGCGTCCTGCGCCCGGGGGGCGTGACCGAGTCCTCCCTCGCGGACTGGCAGCGCATGCTGGCGGTCAACGCGACGGGCGTCTACCTGGTCTCGCGCGAGGTCGCGCGATGTCTGTCCTCGCGTCGGCGCGGCGCGATCGTCACGGTCGCCTCGAACGCCGCGGGGGTCCCGCGCGTCGGGATGGCCGCGTACGCGGCCTCGAAGGCCGCGGCGTCGAGCCTGACGCGGTCGCTCGGTCTCGAGCTCGCGCCGTACGGGGTCCGCTGCAACGTGGTCTCGCCGGGCTCGACCCGCACGCCCATGCTCGCGGCGCTCGCGGGGTCCCCGGGACCCGACGACGTCCCCGTCCTCGACGAGCCGGCCGAGGCCCGGGTCGTGGCCGGGACGCCGCAGGACTTCCGGCTCGGCATCCCGCTGGGTCGTCTCGCGGAGGTGCAGGACGTGGCCGCCGCGGTGGTCTTCCTGGCCTCGGACGCGGCCCGGCACATCACGGTGCACGAGCTCGTCGTCGACGGTGGCGCCACGCTCCGCTGACCGTCGCACCACCCACCCTCCCCCCGCGTCACCGCACGATCCCTCGCACGTCACCCTGCGGACGACCGCGCAGGCCTTCATGCACCCCATCGACACCGACGAGGACGCCTCATGACCGGCTTCACCGTGCTCGACGACCCGGCAGCTCACCCGACGACGCCCGCGGTCGCGCCCGACCCGGCGCACGCGCGCCCGCACCGCACCGCAGAAACCCCAGGAACCCCGGGCGCCCCGGACTCCGCGGCTCCCACCTGGACGCCCGACGACGGGGCCTCGCCCGGCCACGCCGAGTTCCGTTTCGCGTCGCCCCGGACGGGCCTGGTCGCGCACGGGGTCCGGGCGCGACTCGACGTGCCCTCGTGGGACGGTCCGGCCGTCGCGGCCGCCGCGCAGGAGCTGCTGGCCCGCGCGGCCGGGGCGCGGTGGGCCGGGGAGCCCGCGCCGATCCTCGTCGGCGCCATCCCGTTCGACCCCTCGCGCCCCGCGCACCTCGTGGTGCCGGCGCACCAGTCGTGGCACCCCGTGGTCTCGGCCGGTGCACCGACCGACCGCACGGCCGACGACCCGCGGCCCGTCGCCCGGCCCGAGCCCTCGCTGCCCGGACGCGACGACGCGGTCTTCCGCGCCGCCGTCGGGCGGGCCGTGTCCCGGCTCGAGGACGGCGTCGCCGACAAGGTCGTCCTGGCCCGCACTCTCGACGTGTCCGCCCCCGGGCCGCTCGACCGCGGCGCGGTGCGCGCGGCCGTGCGCCGGGCCAACCCGGACGCGTACGTGTTCGACGTCGAGCTGCCCGGCGACCAGGGGCACCTGGTCGGCGCGAGCCCCGAGCTCCTGGTCTCGGTGCGCGACGGCGTGCTCCACAGCCACCCCCTCGCGGGGTCGGCCCCGCGCTCGGCCGACCCCGACGAGGACCGCGCGACCGCGCAGCGGCTCCTGGCCTCGGAGAAGGACCTGCGCGAGCACGCGTTCGTGACCGACGCGATCCGTGAGGCGCTGCGCGCGTACGTCGCCCGCGAGGAGGACCTGGACGTGCCCGCGACCCCCGAGCTCGTCGCGACCTCGCACCTGTGGCACCTGGGCACGCCCGTCACGGCGCGCCTGACGCCCGGGACCTCGGTGCTCGACGTCGTGTACGCGCTGCACCCCACGCCCGCGGTCTGCGGGCACCCGCAGGGGGCGGCGCGCGAGCTCATCGGCTCGCTCGAACCGTTCGACCGCGGCTTCTACACGGGCCTCGTGGGCTGGGCGGACCAGGCCGGGAACGGCGAGTGGGCGATCGTGCTGCGCTGCGGCGTGGTGCGCGGCGCCGACGTGCGGCTGTTCGCGGGGGCGGGAGTCGTCGTCGGGTCCACGCCCGAGGGCGAGCACGCCGAGACCGCGGTGAAGTTCTCGACGCTGCTGTCCGCTCTCGGGGGTGTCTCGTGAGCGCAGTCCGCGCACGGCAGCCCGCGCGTCCGACGCCCTTGCTGCTCGACGGCGTGGTCCCGGTGCCGACCGAGACGGCCGACCGCTATCGCGCGGCCGGGTACTGGACCGACCAGACGCTCGGCTCGCTCGTGCGCGAGGCCGCGGCCACGTGGCCCGACGCGACCGCGCTCGTCGACGCCGCGCTCGTCGACGCCGCGCTCGTCGACGCCGCCGGCGTCGAGGGGACCCGTTCCCTCACGTACGCCGACCTCGACCGCGCGGCCGACGAGCTCGCGCACGGGTTCGCCGCGCTGGGGCTGCGCCGGGGCGACCGCGTCGTGGTCCAGCTCCCGAGCGCGTGCGAGCTCGTCGAGGTGCTCGTCGCGCTGGGCCGGTCGGGGATCGTGCCCGTCCTGGCGCTGCCCGCCCACCGGCGCACCGAGGTCGAGTACTTCGCGGCCCACACGGGCGCCGTCGCGCTCGTGTCGGCGGGCGTCGAGCAGGGCTTCGACCACGCGGCCCTGGCCCGCGAGGTCGGTGGTTCCGTCGCCTCGGTGCGGCACGTCGTGGTCGCGGGCGGCATGCCCGCAGCATCCGTCGTGCCCGGGCACGACGAGCAGGGCCCCTTCACGGTGCACACCCTCGACGACGTGCGCCGCGCGGACCTGACCGCTGCCCACGGCCCGTTCGAGGACGCGGCCCACCCGTCCGACGTCGTGCTCCTCCAGCTCTCGGGCGGGACCACCGGCACGCCCAAGCTCATCCCGCGCACGCACGCCGACTACCTGTACTCGGTGCGCGAGAGCGCTCGGATCTGCGGCCTCGGCCCGGACTCGGTCTACCTCGCGGCACTGCCCGTCGCCCACAACTACGGCCTCACGTCACCCGGCGTCCTCGGCGTTCTGCACGCGGGCGGCACCGTCGTCCTGTCCCCGCACGGCGCGCCCGACGTCGCGTTCGGCCTGATCGAGCGGCACCGGATCACGCACGTGGCCCTGGTGCCGCCGCTCGCGCACGTCTGGGCGGCCTCGCCGCTCGTCGCGGCGCACGACCTGTCCTCGCTCGAGGTCCTCCAGGTCGGGGGAGCCAAGCTCGGCACGAGCGCGGCCGGACGCCTGATCGAGGTGTTCGGGGACACGCTCCAGCAGGTCTTCGGCATGGCCGAGGGGCTCGTCTGCTACACCCGGCCGGGCGACCCGCGCGAGGTCGTCGTCGGGACGCAGGGGCGGCCCGTCTCGCCCGCCGACGAGGTCCTTGTCGTGGACGACGACGACCGCCCGGTGCCGCCCGGCGAACCCGGGCACCTGCTGACCCGCGGCCCGTACACGATCCGCGGCTACTACCGGGCCCCCGAGCACGACGCCCGCTCGTTCACGGCCGACGGCTTCTACCGGACCGGCGACCTCGTGACGCGCGACGCCGACGGCTACCTCACGGTCGTGGGCCGGGCCAAGGAGCAGATCAACCGCGGGGGAGAGAAGATCGCGCCCGCCGAGGTCGAGAACCACCTGCGGGCCCACCCCGGCGTGCTCGACGCGAGCGTCGTCGGCGAGCCCGACGAGTACCTGGGCGAGCGCGCGGTCGCGCGCGTCGTGCCGCGCACCGGGGTGGTGGCGCCCACCGGTCCCGCGCTGCGCCGGTTCCTGCGCGAGCGCGGCATCGCGGCCTACAAGGTCCCCGACCGCTTCGAGACCGTCGAGGCGCTCGCCACCACCGCGGTCGGCAAGGTCGACCGCGCCCACCCGGCCGCCGCACCCGCGGCTCCCGCCGACCCTGAACCCCGCACCCAGCCGTGGAGCCCGCGATGAGCAACCCTTCCCGCACGCAGGACCCCCGCCGTCCTGGTCACGAGGTCGACGTCGACCTCCTGGGCCTGGGGTTCGGCCCCTCCAACATGGCCCTCGCGATCGCGATCGAGGAGCACAACGCCGCGGCCGACGAGCCGCTGCGCGCGGTCTTCCACGAGCGCCAGGCGACCTCGCGATGGCACCACGGGATGCTCTTCGAGGACGCCCACATGCAGGTCGCGTTCGCCAAGGACCTCGTGACGCTGCGCAACCCCACGAGCGACTACTCGTTCCTCGCGTTCCTGCACGAGCAGGAACGGCTCGTCGACTTCCTCAACCGGGGCAGCCTCACCCCCCTGCGTGTCGAGTTCGCGGCGTACCTGCGGTGGGCCGCGGCCCGGCTCGCCGGGGTCACGCGCTACGGGTCCACGGTCGAGACGGTGGTCCCGGTGCGCGACGGCGGACGCGTCGTCGCGTTCGACGTCACGGTCGCGGGGGCGCAGGGCCGCAGCACGACGAGGGCCCGCGACGTCGTGGTCGCCGCGGGACTCCAGGCGCGCCTCCCGTCCGGGGTCGTCGAGTCGGACCGCGTGTGGCACAACCAGCGCTACCTCGACCGGGTCGCGCTCGTCGACCACGACGTGCGGCGCGCCGTGGTCGTCGGCGCCGGGCAGAGCGCGGCCGAGATCATGCTCGACCTCTACGACCGGTTCCCCGACGCCGAGGTCCGCTCGGTGTCGCGACGTTACGGGTTCTCGCCCTCGGACTCGACGCCCTACGCCAACTCGGTGTTCGACCCGGGCGCGGTCGACGTCTTCTACGACGCACCGCCCGCGGGCCGCGCCCAGCTCATGGCGCACCACCGCAACACCAACTACTCGGTCGTGGCCGAGGAGACCATCCGCGCGCTGCACGAGCACGAGTACCGCGACCGGTGGCTCGGGCGCGAGCGCCTGCACTGGCACCGCTGCACCGAGGTGCTCGACGTGCGCGACGCAGCAGATCGCCCGGCGGGCGGACCCGAGGTCGGGTCCGTGTCGCTCACGCTCGCCGAGAACCTCACGGGGACCACGGTCGCCCTGGACGCCGACCTCGTGGTCCTCGCGACGGGCTACCGCCCGCTGGACCCCACGACGCTGCTCGGCGGCTCGCTGGACGGCGAGGGGCCGGGGGCCGAGCCCTCGCGGGGGGCCGCGGGCTCCGGCCGGGGGGCCGCAGGACTCCTGGGCCGCGACGCCGACGGCGCCCTGGACCTGTACCGCGACCACCGCGTGCGGCTGACCGAGCCCGCCGACGCGGGCCTCTACCTCGTGGGCCAGTCCGAGCACTCGCACGGGCTCTCCTCGACCCTGCTCTCGACGCTCGGCGTGCGCGCCGGCGAGGTGCTCGCCTCGGTGCTCGCGCGTCGCGCCGGCTCGGGCGACGCGACCACGACCACCCTGCCCGACGGCGCCGCCGCCCAGGCGCCCGTCACCCCGGGCGAGGCGCCCGACGCAGCCCGCGCGACGTCGTCGGGCGCTGCGGGCACCGCGCTCCCCGTGGCCGCGCGATGAGCCTCACCACCGCCGGTCTTCGTGTCGGCTACGGCCGGCGCGACGTGCTCCAGGGCGTCGACCTCGAGATCCTCGAGGGCGAGCTCACCGTGATCGTGGGCCCCAACGGCTGCGGCAAGTCGACCCTGCTGCTCGCGCTCGCGCGCATCCTGCGGCCCAGTGCGGGGACGGTCGAGCTCGACGGGCGCGTGGTCACCTCGATGCCGCCGCGCGAGGTCGCGCGCCGCCTGGCGTTCCTGCCGCAGGCCCCGCTCGGGCCCGACGGCATCCGTGTCCGCGACCTGGTCGCGCGCGGCCGGCACCCGCACCAGGGCTTCCTGCGCGCGCTCTCTGCCGAGGACCACCGGGTGGTCGACGAGGTGCTGCTCGCGACCGACACGCTCGACCTGTCGACCCGCCGCGTGAGCGAGCTGTCGGGCGGGCAGCGCCAGCGCGTGTGGATCGCCATGGCGCTCGCGCAGGAGACCTCGCTGCTGCTGCTCGACGAGCCCACGACGTTCCTCGACGTCGCGCACCAGATCGACGTCCTCGACACGTGCGCACGCCTGCACCACGAGGGCCGCACCGTCGTGGCCGTGCTGCACGACCTCAACCTCGCGGTCCGGTACGCGACGCAGCTCGTCCTCATGAAGGACGGCGCGGTCGTGGCCCAGGGACGCCCTCAGGACGTGCTGACGACCGAGCTCGTCGAGCAGGTGTTCGGGATCCGCGCCCACCTCGTCGCGGACCCCGAGGGCTGGCCGCTCGTGGTCCCCGTCCGCTCGGACGTCCTGGCCCGGCGGGCCGGGCCCCGCACGCCGGAGCACCAGCCCTCCCCGACCACCCCGACCGAAGGACCCTCATGACCGCGACCACCCGCCCCCCGGTCCCCACGCGCGAGCAGGCGCTCGCGGACCTCGTCGACGTCCTGGGCGTGGGCGGCTCGGCCGCCCACGAGATCGGCCTCGACGACGACCTGACCGACCACGGCCTGGACTCGGTGCGGCTCATGGCGCTGCTCGAGCGCTGGCGCGCCGCGGGCTGGCCCGTCGAGTTCGCCCAGGTCGCGGTCGAGCCCACGCTGCGCGGCGCACTGCGCGCGCTGGGCGTGCCGACCCCCTGACCTGCGGGCCCGCGTCACGTGCGGGCTCGGCCCACCGCTTCACCAGCAACCCACCTCAAGGAGAACCCCGCATGTCCAGCTCCCGATCCCTCACCGCCGCCCGAGGCGCCCGGACCACCCGCGCCACCGCCTGGCTGCTCGTCCCCGCCCTCGCCGCGGTCCTCGCCGTGGGCGGGTGCGCGGGCGGCACGTCGGAGGCCGGTGAGCCCGCGGGCTCCTCGGCCGAGGCCGGCACGCGCACGGTCGAGACCGCGTTCGGTCCCGTCACGATCCCCACCGACCCGCAGAGCGTCGTGGCGCTCGAAGGGGGCACGGGGCCGCTCCTGGAGGCCGGGATCGTGCCCGTCGCGACCGCGGACGGCGACTGGGCCGACTCGTTCCTGCCCGCCGAGCACGAGCAGGTCGCCGACCTCCCGATCGTCATGGGTGCGGACGGCTGGGACTACGAGAAGATCGCGTCGCTGAAGCCCGACCTGATCGTCGGGTTCGTGCGCGGCGGCAAGGAGGAGGAGCTCAGCGCCGAGAAGAAGGCCGACTTCGACAAGCTCTCGCAGATCGCCCCGACCGTCCTGATCCGGGCCACGGGCTCCGCCACGGTCAAGGACGCGTCGGTCGAGATCGCGACCGCCCTGGGTGCGGGCGAGGAGGCCGAGGCGACCAAGGCCGCGTACGAGGCGCGCGTCGCGGAGATCAAGGAGACGTACGGCGACGTGATCGCGGCCAACACGTTCGCGGGCCTCGACTCGTTCGAGGAGGTCACGGTCTACTCCCAGATCTCGTGGCTCGGCGGCATCCTCACCGACATCGGCGCCCCGCTCCCCGCTGTCGTGGCCGAGGAGACCACCGAGAACGGGGCCTTCCTGTCCTACGAGCAGCTCGGCCAGGTCGCGGACGCGACCGTGGTGCTCCACGAGCAGACGGTCGACGGCGCGCCCGGCCCCGGTGCCGAGGAGCTCGAGGCCGCCGCGACCTACCAGTCGCTCCCGGCCGTGACCGCGGGCCACGCGTACGGTATCCGCTACTTCTTCGCGGACCGCTACAGCCTGGCGCTCGACGTCCTCGACCAGCTCGAGGTCGTGCTCGAGGACCTCCAGGCCTGATGACGACGTCCTCCGCCCCCGACCTTCTGGCCGGCCCGGGACCCGCACCCGGAGCCCCGTCGGCGCGCTCGGGCGTGCCCGCGGGAGGCTCTCGCGACGCGTCCGCCAGGACCCGTGAGCCCGCAGGGTTCCCTCTGACGACCGCGCAGCTCGGCGTCGTCGGCGCACAGCTCGTGCGCCCCGGCACCTCGGCGTACGCGGTGGGCGAGGTCGTCGAGATCTCGGGCGACCTCGACACCGCGGTGCTCGCGCTCGCCGTGGAGATCGTGGTCGGGGAGACGGAGGCGCTGCGCACCTCTTTCGAGGTGTCCGACGGCGTCGCTCAGGTCGTGCACCCGGCCGGCGGTCCTGCTCCCGGTCGGGTGGGCGCCCTCGCGGGCGTGGCGTCCGGCGGGGTGCGGGTCCTCGACCTGTCGGGGGAGCCCGACGCGCGCGAGCGGGCCGAGGCGTTCGTCGAGGCCGACCGGGCGCGCCCCTTCGCCCTCGACGTGCCCGGCCTGGCCCGCCAGACGATCGTCCGGATCGACGCCCGCACGGTGTGGTGGTCGGTCGTGGTGCACCACGCGATCCTCGACGCCTACGGGATCACGCTGGTCCTGCGCCGCGTCGCCGAGGTCTGCACCGCGCTGACCTCGGGGCGTGCCGTGGGCTCGAGCCCGTTCGGCCGGGTCGCGGACGTCGTGGCCGAGGAGGAGCGCTACGCGGCCTCGCCCGAGCGCGAGCGCGACCGCGCGCACTGGTCGTCGCAGCTCGACGTCCTGGAGGGCGCGGGCCCGGGCGGCTTCAGCGACGGACCCGTGGCAGGTGGCCCCGAGGAGATCGACGCCGTGGTGCGCGTCGCGCACGAGGCGGGCTGCGCCGTCGGGCCGCTCGAGGACGTTGCCGCGCGCTCCGGTGCCGGCTGGCCCGACGTCGTCGCAGCCGCGTTCGCCGCGCATCTGGCCCTCGTGTCGGGGCGTCGCCACGTGGCCGTGGGCATGCCCGCGATGAACCGCATGGGTTCGGTCGCGGCGATCGTGCCGACCCTGCGCGTCAACGTCCTGCCCGTCGTGGTCGACGTGGCCCCCGGGCAGCGGATCGACGCGCTCGTGGCGCAGCTGCGCGAGCGCGTGGGCGAGCTGCGCCGCCACGGGCGCTACCCCGCCGAGCAGATCGCCCGCGAGGTGGGCGCGGCCGTGACCGCGGCCGAGCTCAACGTCAAGCTGTTCGACCACGACCTGCGCTTCGGCGCCGCGACCGGTCGGCTGAGCACCGTGGCCGAGGGGCCGGTCGACGACCTCGCGGTCTCGGTCGTGCGCGTCCCCGGCCCGGACGGCGACGAGCTGCGCCTCACGGGTACGGCGCCCGCGCGGCTCTTCACGCCGCCCGACGTCGCCGCTCGCCTGCGCGAGCTGGCCCACCTCCTCGAGGCCGTGGGGCAGGCCGCGCCCGGCGCACGCGTGGGGAGCCTGGGGCTCGCGTCTCCCGCGTCCGAGCGCGAGATCGTGGCCGGTTCGAGGGGACCCGCATCGCCTGGCGACGCACTGTCGGGGTGCGCCCTGCCGTTGCTCGCCGGAGACCTGTTCGACCGGGCCGTGGCCCGGCGCGGTGACGCCGTGGCCCTCGTCGCGCGCGAGACCTCGACGTTCCGCGCGCTCGACGAGGCCGTCGCGCACCTGGCCGGGCGGCTCGTCGCGGCCGGTGCGGGCCCCGAGACGCTCGTCGCGATCGACCTGCCGCGCGGCACCGACTACGTCGTGGCGCTCCTGGCACTGCACCGCTGCGGGGCCGCCGCGCTCCTGCTCGACGACCGGACCCCGCCCGCGCGGCGTCTCGCGCTCGCGGACCGGCACGAGGCGCGGCTCGTGGTCGCGGATGTCGCCGATGCCGCTGGGGGCGCCGGTGCTCCTGCTGGCCAGGGCCCCCGCACGGGGCGCGACGACCTGTGGGCGGGGCGCGACGTCGTCGGGCCGCGCGGCGACGCCGCCTCCCACGGGGCCGTGCCGCTGCGGCGAGCGCGCGACGTGCCCCGCGACGCGCTCGCGTACGTCCTGCACACGTCCGGCTCCACGGGCGAGCCCAAGGCGGTCGGGATCAGCCACGGCGCGCTCGCGCAGCTCCTCGCGCACCACCAGGAGCACGTCGTGCCCCGCGTCGAGGACGAGGTGCAGCGGGTCGCGCAGACCATGCCGCTGGTGTTCGACGGCTCGTGGGACACGCTGCTCACCCTGCTGCTGGGGCACGAGCTGCACCTGCTCGACGTCGAGCAGTACCGCGACCCCGACAGCCTGGTCGACCTCGTGGTGTCGCGTGGCATCCACCGGATCGACCTGACCCCGACCGTGATGTCGGCCGTGGTCGAGGCCGGGCTGCTCGCGCGCGACCACACCCTGCGGACCGTGTCCGTGGGCGGCGAGGCGTGCCCGCCCGCGCTGTGGACCACGCTGCGCGCGCAGCCCGGTCTGCGCGTCCTCAACCTGTACGGCCCCACCGAGTACACCGTCGACGCCGTGGGGGCGAGCGGAGACGACGCCGACCAACCCGTGATCGGGCGGCCGCTCAGCGCGACCACGGCCCTGGTGCTCGACCAGCACCTGCGCCCCGTGCCCGACGGCGTGGTCGGCGAGCTGTATCTCGCCGGACCCCAGCTCGCGCGCGGCTACCTGCGCCGTCCCGACCTCACGGCCGAACGCTTCGTCGCGTCGCCGTTCGGGGAGCCGGGCGAGCGCATGTACCGCACGGGAGACCTCGCGCGCCGCGACGTCGACGGACTGCTGCACTACGTCGGCCGACGCGACCACCAGGTCAAGATCCGCGGGTTCCGCGTCGAGCCCGGCGAGACCGAGGCCGCGCTGCTCGTGCTGCCCGGCGTCGTGCACGCGACGGTCCAGGCGCGGAGGTCGGCCCTGGGCGCGCGGCTCGTGGCGTACGTGGTGGCTCCTGGACTGACCGGCGACCGGCTGCGCGCGGCGCTCGCCGACGTCCTGCCCGAGCACCTGGTGCCCGCGGCGGTCGTGGTGCTCGACGCGCTGCCGCTCACGAGCAACGGCAAGCTCGACGTCGGGGCGCTCCCGGAGCCGGCGGCGGGACCCGCCCCGACGGTGACGGGCTCGCCCGCCGAGGGAGACCCGCTCACCGGCTCAGGGCGACCGGACCTCCCGCCGACGGTGGCCGACGTGACGCTCGCGTTCGCCTCGGCGCTCGACGGCGCCCGCGTCGCGCCCGACGCCGACTTCTTCGCCCTCGGTGGCGACAGCATCCGCGCGATCCACGTCGTGGCGCGGCTCCGCGAGAAGGGGTGGCGCTCGAGCGTGCAGGACGTGTTCGAGCAGCGCACGGTCGCCGGGGTCGCCGCGCGGCTGCGCCCCCTCGCCGCGGCCACCCGGGACGGATCCACCCCGAACGGCCCCGCCGGGTCCGGCGACCCGCAGACCTCCGAGCAGGCGGAGCCCGCGTCGTCCGGCTCTGCCCGCCCCACCCAGGACGCGGCAGCGCCGCTCCTCGACCTCGCGCCCGGCGACCTCGATCGCCTGGGCGCCCTCCTCGGCGACCGCCGACGCACACGGAAGGCACGACCATGAGCTCGACCGAGAGCATCGAGGCCGTCTGGCCGCTCACACCCCTGCAGCGCGCGCTGACCGCGCACGCCGGGCTCGCGGCCGACGGGCAGGACCCGTACGTCGGCCAGACCCTGGTCGAGCTCCGCGGCCCGCTCGACGGGCCCGCCCTCGAACGGAGCCTCGACGCGCTCCTCGTGGCCCACCCGAACCTGCGCGCGGGGTTCGCGGTCGACGACGACCTCGACCCCGTCCAGTTCGTCCCCAGCCGGGCCACGGCCGAGGTCGTCTGGTACGACGCTGCGGCACCGGGGGACGGCTGCGGGGCTGCTGGGCCGGACGCGACCCGCGGCGCCGCCGAGGCCGAGCGCTCGCTCCCGTTCGACCCGGCCGACCCGCCGCTCGTGCGGTTCGGGGTCGTGGTGCTCGCCGCGGAGCACCACGTGCTGGTCGTCACGAGTCACCACCTGGTGCTCGACGGCTGGTCGATGCCGCTGCTCGTGCGCGAGGTCGCGCGGCTCTACGGGGCCGAGCTGTCCGCCGAGGGCGACGAGATCCCGCCCGCCCGGGGCCGGTTCGTCGACCACCTCGTGTGGCTCGGGGACCAGGACCCCGACGCCGCGCGCGCCCACTGGCGCGAGTCGCTCGCCGACGTCGAGCTCTCGCGGTGGCCCGAGGCCGCGACGTGGTCGGCGGGCGACGTCCCCGAGGACGCGCTCACGACCCACCGGCCTCTCGACGGGGCAGCCGTCGAGGCGGTCCGCGCCGGTGCCCGGGCGCAGGGCGTCACGTCGGCCACGCTCGTCCGCGCGGCCTGGGGCCTGACGGTCGCGGCCCACGCCGGGACGACCCACGCGACCTTCGCGGTCCCGGTCGCGCTGCGCAGCCCCGAGGTCGAGCACGCCGACGAGATCGTCGGGATGCTCACCGAGTCCGTGGTCGCGCGCGTCGACGCCCACGCCGCGAGCACCCTCGGCGCCGTCGTGGCCGACCACGCCCGCCGCTGGAACGCGTCCTGGGAGCACCAGCACGTCGGGCTGCGCGGCATCCAGGCCGCGGCGGGCACCGAGACCCCCGTCGCGACGACGCTCGTGTCGTTCGAGCAGGCGGCGAGCGCGGGGGTGGTCGCCCCGACCGTCGTCGGCCTCGACCCGCTGCACCTGCGGCTCCTCTCGACGGGCGACGGCACGCACTTCCCGCTCGCGCTCGCGGTCGACGCGGGCCCCGAGACCTGGGACCTCGTGCTCGACGCCCAGGCGTCGGCCGTCACGCGGACCGGTGCCACGGACCTCCTGGCAACGTTCGAGCGCATCCTCCTGGCCGTCGCCACGACCCCCACGGCTCGGGTCGCGAGCCTCGACCTCGTCGGACGTCCGGGCAGCGCGGCACCCGCCACCTCGGCGGACACGGTCACGGGCGCCGCCCCTGTCACGTCGGCGGACACGGTCACGGGCGCCACCCCCCACCCCGCGCTCGTGACCGAGGTCCTGGCCGGCTCGATCGCACGCCACCCGCACGCCGGCGCGCTCGTCGTGGGCGACCAGCGGTGGACGTTCGCCGAGCTCGACCTCGCGATCACGCGGGCCGAGCGTCGCCTCACGGCCTGCGGGGCACGCCCGGGCGACGCGCTCGCGATCGACCTGCCACGCGACGAGCGCATCGTCCACGTGATCCTCGCGGCCCTGCGCCGCGGGCTGGCCGTCACGCCCCTGCCGCACGGCGCGCCCGAGCGCCGCGCGCACGTGCTGCGGCTCAGCGGGGCGCGGCTCCTGTGGGACGAGGCCGGCCCCCGCCCCCTCGCCACGGCGTCGGACCCCGCGTCCACCCGTGAGGTGACGGACGCGCCCGGGGAGAGCTCCGCCGTCGGGCACGAGCTGCCGCCCGCCCCCGACGCCGCGACCCTGCGTGCGTGCGTCGGGAGCATCATCTTCACCTCGGGCTCGACGGGTGAGCCCAAGGGAGTGGCCGTGGGGCAGGACGCGCTCGCGCACCTGCTCGAGCGGCACCGCACCGAGCTCTACCCGCCGGGCGAGCGCCTGCGCGTCGCCCACACCGCGGCCTTCTCGTTCGACGCGCACTACGACGCGTTCCTCGCGCTCGCCGCGGGGCACGAGCTGCACCTGCTCGACGAGGACGTGTTCCTCGACCCGGTCGCGCTGCGCGACTACGCGGCAGAGCACGGGATCGACTACCTCGACTTCACGCCGACCGTCTGGGGCGCGCTGCTCGCGGGCGCCGACTGGGCGCGCCTGCCGCGGATCTGCGTCGCGGGCGGTGAGGCTTTCGGGCCCGCGCTGTGGACGCAGATGCGGGCGCTCGCTGCCCCCACGGGTGCGCGCGTCGTCAACCTGTACGGCCCGACCGAGGCGACCGTCGACGCCCTCGCCGCGGACGTCGCCGACACGGCAGAGCCCGTCGTCGGGCGGCCCGTGGGGCGCACGCAGGCCAGGGTGCTCGACGCCGCGCTGCGCGAGGTCCCGGCCGGCACCGTGGGCGAGCTGTACCTCGCGGGGCCGCAGCTCGCCGAGGCGTACCTGGGGCGCGCGGGCCTGACCGCGAGCCGGTTCGTCGCCCGTCCCGACGGGATCCCGGGGGAACGCATGTACCGCACGGGGGACCTTGCGCGCCGCGCCGAGGACGGGACGCTGAGCCTGCTCGGGCGCAACGACGACCAGATCTCGCTGCACGGTTTCCGCATCGAGCCGGGTGAGGTCGAGCAGGCCCTCGTGGCGCTCGACGGCGTGGCCGAGGCCGCGGTCGTGCTCGCCGAGCACCCGCGCTGGGGGAGCAGGCTCGTCGCGTACGTGACGGGCGGTGGGCAGCTCGACCCGGACGCGCTGCGCGCCGCTGCGGCCGAGCGCCTCGCGCGGCACCTCGTGCCGACCGCGTTCGTCGTGCTCGACGCCCTGCCGCTCACGCGCCACGGCAAGCTCGACCGTCGTGCTCTGCCCGAGCCCGACTGGGACGGTTCCCGGACGCCTGGGGGTCTGCCCGGCACGGCGCCCGCCGAGCGGTCTGCCGCCGAGCCGACCCCCCTCGAAGCACAGGTCCACGCGGCCGCCGCGCGCGTCCTGGGCGGGGAGGGCGTGGGCCTCGACGAGAGCTTCTTCGCCGCGGGCGGCGACAGCATCGACGCGCTCCAGCTCGTCGCGGCGCTGCGCCGCGACGGGCTCGTCCTGTCGCCCGCGGACCTGTTCGCGGCGCGCACGCCCCGGGAGATGGCGCGGCGGGTCCGGCCCGACGCCGTCGCGCCCGCGGGTGCGTCGGCCGCCTCGGGCGCGGGCTCGGGCTCTGCCGGGGCGGGCGGTGCTGCCGACGTGCTCGTGCCGCTGACCGTCGAGCAGGCTGCCGCGTTCGACGCGCACGTGCGTGAGAGCGTGCCGGGTGCGACGCGTGTCGTCGACGTGCTGCCCCTGACCCCGACGCAGCTCGGCATGGTCGCCGAGGCCGCCCGGGACACGGTCGACGCCTACCGCACGACGACCCGGTTCACGGTGACCGGGCCGGGCGACGACGGGGGTGCGCTGGTCGCGGGCGCCGTGCAGGCACTGGTGCGCCGGCACGCGAACCTGCGCGGCGCCGTGCTCCAGCTCGACCTGCCCGCGCCCGTCTTCTTCGTGCCGGACGCCGTGGAGGTGCCCGTCGCCCAGCTCGACGCGCGGGGGCTCGACCCTGCCGGGCTCGCGTCGCTGCTCGACGAGGTCGACCTCGCCGAGCGCTCGCGCCTGGGCGACCTGTCGCTCGCACCGCTCGTGTCGGCCGCGGTCGTGCGGACGGGCGGGGACGAGCACGTGCTGGTCCTCGCGATGCACCACCTGCTGACCGACGGGTGGTCCGTGCCGCTGCTCGCCGGCGAGCTGCGGGCGTCGGTCGCGGGCGGGGCCGGTGCTGCCGGTTCTGGCGTCGGTCGTGAGGTCCTCGCGGAGGCGGGCGAGCCGTCCTTCCGGGACTACCTGGTGTGGCTGCGCGACGCCGAGGCCGGACGCGACGAGGTCGAGGACCTGTGGCGGGCAGAGCTCGACGGGGTCGACGAGCCGTCGCTGCTCGGGGTGGCCGGGGTGCTCGGGGTGGCCGGGGTGGCCGGGGTGGCCGGGGTGGCCGGGGTGTCGGCCGCGACGGAGCCGCTGACGGTGACGGACCCGCCCGCCGACGGGGACGCACGCGTCGTCACGCCCGTCGCGGTCGACGCGCAGGGCCTGCGCGCTGCTGCTCGCCGTGCCGAGGTCACGCCCGCGACGGTCGTCCAGACCGCGTGGGGCCTCGTCGTCGCCGCGCTGACCGGGCGCGCCGAGGCCGTGGTCGGTTCGACCGTCGCTGGGCGCCCGACGGACCTCGAGGGTGCCGACCGCATCATCGGGATGTTCGTGAGCTCGTCGCCCGTCCGGGTCGCGGCGGGCGCTCACCTGACCGCGGACTCGCTGCTCCAGGACGTCCAGGCGCGTCAGGCGCGCCTGCTCGACGCCCATCACGTGGGGCTCCCGTCGATCGTGCGGATCGCCGGCCACCCGTTGTTCGACACCCTCGTGGTCGTCGAGAGCTACCCGCGCGGAGAGCGGACGGACCCGGACGCCGACGACCCCTTCACCGACGACGCGCTCGCCCTCGGTGGGCCGGGCCGTCGCTTGAGGGTCGTCGACGTCGTCCCCACGGGTGGTCACGACGCCACGCACTACCCCGTGACCGTCACGGTCTTCCCCGCGCCCGACGGCGACGGGCTCACGCTCGAGATCGAGGAGCGGCCCGGCGCGCTCGCCCCGGAGGTCGCCGCGGTCCTCCCGACCGCGCTCACGGCTGCTCTCGAGCACCTGACCCGTGGCGGGAGCCTCCCCACGTCGCACGCCCTCGTCGGGTCGGTGCGCGTGCCGCGACCGACCCCGGTCACGACATCGGTCGACGCGCCGCCCCGGCACGAGGCCCGCACCGAGCACGACCGCACCGGCGACCGCACCCCCGACCAGGGCGACGCGAGCACCCGCGCGAGCGGCGTCGTCGGGCCGGGGGACGCAGCCGACGACCGCACCGAGCGCGTCCGCGCCGAGGTGTCCCGGGTGCTCGGGACCGACGTGACCCCCGCGACCGACTTCTTCGCCGCGGGCGGGGACAGCATCAGCGCGATGCAGCTCGTCGGCGCGCTGCGCGGGCGGGGCCTGGTCGTGACGGTCGGGGCGGTCTTCGCGGGCCGCACGGCCGCCGGGATCGCGGCCGCCGCGACCGAGAGCGCGCCCTCGCTGCCGCTTCCGGCCGTCCGTGCGCAGGACGGGCTCGCCGAGTCCGGCGACCTTCCTCTCACGCCCGCGCTCGCCTGGCTCCTGGAGAGCGGCGGCGACCATCGCGGGTTCGTCCAGGTGCGCGTGCTGCGGACGCCCGCCGACCTCACCGAGGACACGCTGCGCGCCGCGCTCGCGGGCCTCGTGGCGGCGCACGGGGCCCTGCGTCTCGCGGTGCACGACGGCGCCGCGCGGGTACTCGACGTGGCCTCGCCCGAGGTGTCGGGCGGGCTGGGCGACGTCCTGCGGCTCGCGGACGGCACGGGAGGGCCTGCGCTCCTCGACGCGCTGCGCGCGGCGGCGGCCGAGATCGACCCGGCGGCGGGCCGGGTGCTGCGCGCGGTGTGGGACGGGGAGGCGCGCGAGCTCGCGCTCTTGGCCCACCACGTCGCGGTCGACGCGGTCTCGTGGCGCATCCTCGTCGACGACCTGCGGACGCTCGCGACGGGCGGCGACCTGCCTCCCGCGTCGGCGAGCCTGCGCGTCGCCGCGGCGGCCCTGCACGACGAGGCGGCCCATCGGGCGGTCGAGCTGCCCGCGTGGCTCGACGTGCACGCCGGGCCGGCGGTCGCGCTCAGCGCCCGACCTCTCGACCCGGTGCTCGACACCGTGGCCACCGCGCGCGAGGTCGTCGTGCGCCTCGGCGCGGACGACACCCGGCTCCTGCTGGGGCTCGCGCCCGAGCACCGCACCGACCACGTCCTGCTCGCGGCGCTGTCGCTCGCGGCGGGCGAGGTCGCCCGTGGCGACGGGGGCCCCGCCGGTGGAGCGCCCGACGTGGACCTCGTGGTCGAGACCGAGGGCCACGGACGACGCCTCGACGGCGAGGGGCCCGACCTCTCGCGGACCGTCGGGTGGTTCACGACGACCTGGCCCGTCCGGCTGACCGCCTCGCGGGCGGCAGCGGCGTCGGCCCACCTGCGAGCAACGGCCCGCCAGGCCGCGGCGGTCCCGGGCGACGGGCGCGCGTACGGGCTGCTCCGGCACGTGGCGCCGGGGTCGTCCGCGGCTCTGCGCGAGGCCGCGGCGGCCTGCCCGCCGCAGGTCCTCGTCAACTACCTGGGACGCGAGACCGAGAGCGCCGAGGACTGGGGGAGCGCGGCCGACGCCGCGCACGTCGAGTCCGCGCTCGACCTGCACGCCGACCTGCCGTCGTCGCATCCCGTCGAGCTCAACGCGTACGTGGTCGACGGCCCGGACGGTCCCGAGCTCGTGGCGCGCTGGCTACTCGCCCCGGCGGTCGACGGCGGGTTGTCGCCCTCCATGGGTGGGCCGGTCGACCTCGGTGTCCCTCGGGGGGCGGAGACGTCTCGCTCGACGGGCGAACCCGTCGCTCTCGGCGACCGGCTCGTCGACGCGTGGGAGAGGCACCTGCGTGCTCTCGTCCGGGAAGCCTCGACCGAGGAGGCGGCCGTCGCACTCCCCACGGGTACCCCCTGGCCGCTCACGCCCGTGCAGCGTGGCATGATCCTGCACGCGCTCGAGGCTCCGGTCGACCGGTACACGAGCGCGGTCGACGTGGGCCTCGACGGGCCGCTCGACGTCGTCGCGCTGCGCGCCGCCGCAGCGGACGTGCTCGCGGCCCACCCGCAGCTGCGCCTCGCGGTCGCGGCGCGCGGCCCGGAGGACGTGGGCCTCGTCGTCACGGACGTCACCGAGGTCCCGCTGCGCGAGATCACGCTGCCCGACGGCGTCGCTCGCCTCGTGCGGGGAGACTCCGGTCGGGAGGCCGAGGGGACGGGCCCCGACGGTGTCGCTTCACTCGCGCCTGCCGCGCGAGATGCGGCTAACGGGGGTCCGAACGGGATTCTGACCCCCGTTGGCCGCAACTCGCGGGACGGAGCCGGCCCTGAAGCGGACGCCGCGCACGCCAGCGCCACGCGCATCGAGGCGGCGCACCCGGAGGTAGTGGACCCGGCAGCGGCGCACGCCGAGATCGCGCTGCCCCACGCCTCGCACGCCGGCCACCACGACGCGGAGCACCCTGACGCCGGCAACCCGGACGCAGCGCACCACGACGCGGTGCGCCGCGCGCTCGACGAGATCATGGCCGACGAGCTCGACCGCCCCTTCGACCTGGCGCGGCCACCGCTGCTGAGGCTCGTCGTCGTCCACCTCGGGACCCACGCGGGCGCCGGCCACCGGCTCGTCGTGACGAACCACCACGTGCTCCTCGACGGCTGGTCGGTGCCGTTCCTCGTCGACCTCCTGCTCGGGGCGTACGTGCGGCGCGTCGGTGCACCTGCGGGATCGACGCCGTCGGGCCTCGTTACCGGCCTGGTGCCGCCGGCCCCCGGGACGGCCTGGCAGCTCTCGCGGCGCCTCGCCCGGCGTGACGCCCGAGCGGTCGACGTGTGGCGCGACACCCTCGCGGGGGCGCGCCCCGTGCGCGTGGCCGAGCCCGAGGACACGGGCGAGCGGCCGAGCGTGCTGCATGCGGCCCCGGAAGGCCTGGGTGACCGGCTCGTCCGGTCCGCGCGGGACGCGCAGGTCACGACGGCCGACGTCGTGACCTGCGCCTGGGGGCTCGTGCTCGCGGCCCTCACGGGCGAGCGGGACGTGCTCACCGGGACGACCGTCGCCGGACGGCCCGCCGAGATCGACGGCGCGCACGACGTGCCCGGGATGTTCGTCAACACCGTGCCCGTGCGGGTCCCGGTCGCAGGACCGGGCGGCGGTCCCCCGAGCGGGGGCAAGGCGGGCGATGGGCTCGCGGGTGACGGACCCGACGACGGCGCACGCGCCTGGACCCTCGCCCACCTGGTCCGCGAGGTCCACGAACGGCAGGCGCGCCTGCGCGACGTCGACCACGTGGCGCTCGCGGACGTGCAGCGGGCGCTCGGGGTCGGGGAGCTGTTCGACACGCTGCTCGTGGTCGAGAACTACCCGCGCGACGCCGACGCCCAACCGGGAGCCGCGGCCGGGCTGCGGATCACCGACGTCCAGGGCGACGACCGCACGCAGTACCCGCTCGCGCTCACGGTCGACGCGTCCGAGGGGCTCAGCGTGCAGCTCGACCACCTGTCCTCGGTGCCTGCCGAGCGGGCGGGCGCGGCGCTCGCGGCCGTCGTCGAGGTCCTCGGCCTGCTGGCCGACGCCCCGACGACGCCCGTCGAGGACGTCCTCGACGGGCTCCTGGAACGCCACCCGGCTCTGCGCGATGCACGGTCGACGGCGGCGCTCGGGGGAGCCTCGCCCGTGAGCGAGCCCCGGAGACCGGACGCCGGCCCGCTCGTGAGCCCACCGGTCCTCGCCGTCCGCGAGGTCTTCGCCGAGGCCCTGGGCGTGCACGACGTGGCCGACGACGACAACTTCTTCGCCCTGGGCGGTGACTCGATCGTGGCCATGAAGGTCACGACGGCGCTGCGTGCGCGGGGATGGACCGTCGACCCGCGGTCGGTCTTCGCGGCACCGACCCCGGCGTCGCTCGCGCTGCGCGCCCGCCCCCTGGACCTGGCGTCGGAAGCACCCCGGGCCGTCCCTCGGCCACCTTCCGACAGCTCCCCGCTCGTCTCCCCGCTCCTCGCGATGTCCGCGAGCGAGCTCGGAGACCTCGACGACCTGATGAGGAACCTGACATGACCACGACCGACGAGCGCACCGGCACGGCGCCCGGGGCGGACGCCGGCACGGCCGGAGCCCCGACGGCCCCGGCCGCCACCGCATCCCAGACCCCGGCCCCGACCATCGCCGAGGTCCTGCCCCTCGCCCCGCTCCAGGAGGGCCTGCTCTTCCACGCGGTCTCGGAGGACACGGGCCTCGACGTCTACACGATGCAGTCGACGTACCGGTTCCCGGGCGGCGTCGACGAGCACGCGATGGAGCGCGCGTGCGCGTCGCTCCTGCGGCGGCACGCGGTCCTGCGAGCGGGCTTCGCGCACGAGCGCTTCGCCCGCCCGGTGCAGTTCGTGCCGACCGCTGTCACGGTCCCGTGGCGCGTCCAGGACCTCTCCGACCTCGTGCTCGCGCGGCCCGACGACTACGCCTCCGCCCTCGACCGGCTCCAGTACGACGAGCGCCAGCGCCGCTTCACCATGGACCGCCCGCCGCTCATCCGGTTCGTGCTCGTGCGGCTCGGCGAGCAGGGGGCCGCGCTGGTCGTCACGAACCACCACATCCTGCTCGACGGCTGGTCCGACGCGCTGCTCGTGACCGAGCTCCTGCGGCACTACGCCGCGGGCGGCGAGGACCTGAGCCTCTCGCCGGCACCGCAGTTCCGCGACTACCTCGCGTGGGTCGCGGCGCAGGACGCCGACGCGGCGGAGAGCGCGTGGGACGTCTCGCTGTCGGGCCTCGCGGAAGGGACGCTCGTCGCGCCGCCGGACCCGCGCCGTCGGGCCTCGATGCCCGAGGTCGTCGAGCGCGACCTCGACCCGACCCTCTCGCTCGCGGTCCTGGCACTGGCACGCACGTGCGCGGTCTCGGTCAGCACGCTCTGCTCGGCCGCGTGGGCGCTCGCGCTGCGCTCGGTCACGGGGAGCGACGACATCGTGTTCGGCAGCACCGTCTCGGGTCGCCCGCCCGCGCTCGCGGGGGTCGAGGAGATGGTCGGGCTGTTCCTCAACACCGTGCCCGTGCGGCTGGAGACGCGGCCCGGCGAGCCGTTCCGCGACCTGCTGCGCCGCTTCCAGTCGGAGCAGGCCGAGCTCATGGACCACCACCACGTGAGCCTGGGCGAGCTCCAGCGCCGCGCGGGGGTCGGGACCCTGTTCGACACGCTCTACGTCATGCGCAACACGCCCGAGGACGACGCCGAGCTCGACCGCCTCAGCGCGGCGGTGGGCCTCGAGGACGTCGAGGGCGGCGACGCCACGCACTACCCGCTGACGTTCGTGGTGCACCCCGGGCAGCCGTACCGCCTAATCCTGTCGCACCGGGCCGACGTCGTGGACGCCGCCCGGGCGAGCGCCCTGCTCGACCAGGTCGAGGCGGTCCTGCGTCGCGCGGTGGGCGACCCGGACGCACCGGTCGCTCGGGTCGCCGCGGTACCCGACGACGTCGCGCCCCTTCTCCTGTCGCGCGGGGTCCGCGCAGCGCAGGACGTGGGCGAGGACTCGTTGCTCGACCTGCTGGACGAGGCCGTCGCCGCTCACCCGCAGCGCACCGCGCTGGTCCACGGCACGGACTCGGTGACGTTCGCGGGGCTGGGGTCGCGCATCGACACCCTCGCGCGTGCCCTGGCCGCGGCCGGTGCCGGGCCCGAGGTCGTCGTGGCGCTCGCGGTGCCGCGCGGGATCGACTTCGTGGTCGCGCTCTTCGCGACCCTGCGGGCCGGGGCGGCGTACGTGCCGCTCGACGCCGCGCACCCGGCAGACCGGCTGTGCGCGATCGTCGAGGCGGCCGGTGCCGGTCTCGTGGTGCTCGACGAGGCGTTCCGCGGGCTCGTGGGGCCGGTGCTCGCGGGCAGGGACGTGGTGCCGGTGGGCGCCGAGCCACCGGCCACCGGCCCCGACCGGCCCAGCGCCGGCCCCGACCGGCCCAGCGCCGGCCCCGACCTGCCCAGCACCGCCCACCCCTGGCCCACCTACCGCCACGAGAACCTCGCGTACGTCATGTACACCTCGGGCTCGACGGGCGCGCCCAAGGGGGTCGCGATCGAGCACGGCGGGCTCGTCAACATGCTGCGCAACCACCGCACGGAGATCTTCGACCCGCTCGTCGCGTCGCGTCCGGCAGACGTCCGCGACCAGCCCGTGCGGGTCGCCCACACGGTCTCGTTCGCTTTCGACATGTCGTGGGAGGAGCTGCTGTGGCTCGTCGACGGCCACGAGGTGCACCTGCTGGACGAGGCCGTGCGCCGCGACCCGCACGCCATGGCGACCTACTGCGAGGCCGAGCGGATCGACGTCGTCAACGTGACCCCCTCGGTGTGCTCGGCGCTCCTCGCGGAGGGGCTCCTCGACGAGGGCCGCCACCGCCCCGGACTCGTCCTGCTGGGCGGCGAGGCCGTGGGCGCGGAGGTCTGGGACGCGATCGCCCGGACCCCCGGTACCCGCGGCTACAACCTGTACGGCCCCACCGAGTACACGATCAACACGCTCGGCGGCGGCACGGACGAGAGCACGCGCCCGACCGTCGGCCGTCCCATCGCCAACACCTCGGTGTACGTCCTGGACTCGGGGCTCGCGCCCGTGCCCGACGGGACGCCGGGCGAGCTGTACGTGAGCGGGACCGGGCTCGCCCGCGGCTACCACGGGGCGCCGGGGCTGAGCGCGGAGCGGTTCGTGGCCGACCCGTTCGGCGCGCCGGGCGCACGCATGTACCGCACGGGCGACGTGGTGCGGCGCAGGCCCGACGGGCAGCTCGACTTCCTGGGCCGCAGCGACGGGCAGGTCAAGATCCGTGGCTACCGGGTCGAGCCGGGGGAGTCGCAGGCGGTGCTCGCACGCGACCCGAGGGTCGCGCAGTGCGCGGTCGTCGCGCGCCGGGGAGCCGGGGGAGGGCACGTCCTCGTGGGGTACGTGGTGCTCGTGGACGTCGACGGAGCCACGCCCCGCACCGAGGAGGACCCCGACCTGCTCGCCGACCTCCTGCGGGCCATGCGCCGCACGGTCCCCGACCACCTGGTGCCCTCGGCGCTCGTGGCTCTCGTCGAGCTGCCCCTGACCCCGCACGCCAAGCTCGACGTCCGGCGCCTGCCCGCCCCCGACCTCACGCGCGAGGGAGGACGGGAGCCCCGGACCGACCTCGAGCGCGAGCTGTGCGCGATCTTCGCCGAGGTCCTGGGGGTGGCGAGCTTCGCGGCCGACGAGGACTTCTACGCCGCGGGCGGCCACTCGCTGCTGGCGATGCGCGCGGTCTCGATGGTCCGCACGCGCCTCGGGCGCCCGCTGAGCGTCGGCGTCCTCGTCACGGCCCCCACCGTCGAGGCGGTCGTCGCGCACTGGGACGCCCCCGAGACCGACCCGTTCGCGGGCACGCTCACGCTGCGCGCCCCCTCTCCCGGGGGCGACGCCCCGCCGCTCGTGTGCCTCGCGCCCGCGGGCGGGCTGGGGTGGTCGTTCGCGTCGCTCGTCCCGCACGTCCCGGTGGGGACCGCGGTGCTCGCGCTCCAGTCGCCGCGCCTCACGGGGCCCGACGGCGTCCCCTCCTCGCTCGTCGACCTCGCCGAGCACACGGTCCGGTCGGTGCGCGAGGTGGCGCCGCGCGGGCCGTACCACCTGCTCGGGTACTCGTTCGGTGCCCATCTGGCGCACCTGGTGGCGACCCGCCTGCAGGAGGCGGGCGACGTCGTCGTGAGCCTGACGATGCTCGATGCCGAGGCCGTCGTGCCCGGGGCGCGCTCCGCCGTCGGGCCGGAGAACCAGGAGGGGCTGTCGCGCGAGGCGGACGCGCACGCCGAGGAGGTCGACGCCCTCCGGTCGCTCCTCGCCGCGGGCGGCGCCGACCCTGACCTCCTCGCCGAGCCCACGCGCGACGACGTCCTCGACGTCCTGGCCGACGCGCCCGGCGCCTGGGGCGACCTGGACGAGGACGGGCTCGCCGCGGTCGTCGACACCTACCTGTACTCGTGCGACCTCATGGGCCAGGCGCGCTACACGCCCTTTCGCGGCGACCTGCTGCTCTTCACGGCCCAGGAGACGGACCGCCACGACCTCGCGACCCAGCGCGACGCCTGGGCCCCGCACGTCACGGGCACCGTGACCCAGCACGCGGTCCTCGCCGGGCACCACGACATGGTCTCCCCGGCGGCGATCGGGCAGCTCGGCCCGGTCCTCGCACGGCATCTGTCCCAGGCCACCGCGGCCACCCGACCCAGCACGAACGAGAGGCACTGACCCATGAACCCCTTCGACGACTCCGAGGGCACCTTCCTGGTGCTCGTCAACGACGAGCAGCAGCACTCGCTGTGGCCCGAGTTCGCGGCCGTCCCGCCGGGCTGGGACGTGGTCCTGGGCGCCTCGCCGCGCGCGGTCGCGCTCGCCTACGTCGACGCGCACTGGACGGACCTTCGGCCGGCGAGCCTGCGCCGCGTGCTCGACGGCGCCACGGCCACCGGCTCCCCGGCCTCGCCCACGACCGCGACGTGAGCGCCCCAGGACTGCTCTCGGCGCTCGCGCTGGACCTCACGCCGCTGCGTGCGAGCCGCAGCTTCCGCCTGCTCTTCGCGGGTCGGATCGTGTCGCTGCTCGGTCTCGGCATGCTCGTCGTCGCGCTGCCCGTGCAGGTCTACGCCCTGACCGGTTCGTCGCTGCACGTCGCGGGCGTCAACACGACGCTGGGCGTCACGGCGTTCGCGGGCACCCTCGTCGCGGGGGTCGTCGCGGACCGCACCGACCGGCGGCGCGTGATCCTGTGGTCGCGCTCGGCCGCGGTCCTGGGCTTCGTCGCGCTGCTCGTGAACTCGCTTGCCGAGTCGCCCTCGGTGCCCGCGATCTACGCGATCGCGGCGTGGGACGGGCTCGCGGGCGGGTTCAGCGTGGTCGCGCTCGCGGCGGCCGTGCCCTCGCTCGTGCAGCGCTCCCAGCTCCCTGCGGTCGCGGCGCTCCAGGCGATCTCGCTCGACCTGGGCGCTGTGGTCGCTCCGCTCGTGGCGGGAGTCGCGATCGCGCACGGCGGATCGAGCCTGGTCTTCGGCGCCGTCGTCGTGGCGAGCGTCGTGAGCCTGGGCTTCCTGGTCCGTCTGCCCTCGCTGCCGCCGGGCGGGGAGGGTGGGGCCGAGGATGCGGAGGCCGACCAGCCCGTGCCCGACGGCGAGGCGCCGGTGCCCGGTCCCGCGCGCCGCCCGCGCCCGTGGGACGACATGGTCGAGGGGCTGCGCTTCGTCGCGACCGACCGCGTGGTCGGCGGCATCATCCTGCTGGGCTTCGTCCAGATCCTGTTCGCCTCGCCCCACGTCCTGATCCCCGAGCTCGTCGACAAGCAGCTCCACGCCGGCCCCGAGGTCGTCGGGCTGCTGTTCAGCGCCCCGGCCGTCGGGGCGCTCGTCGCGACCCTCACGAGCGGGTGGACGGGGCGCGTCCGGCGCACCGGGCGCCTGCTCCTGATCGTGTTCGCGGCCTCGGGCGCGGGCGTCGCGATGCTGGGCCTGTCCCAGTCGGTCGTGCTCGCCGTCGTGGCCATGACACTGGTCGGAGCGGGTGACGTCCTGGGCGAGATCCTGCGGTTCACGCTGCTCTACGAGCGCACGCCCGACCACCTGCGCGGCCGCGTGAGCGCGCTGTGGACCGCGCAGGGCACCGCGGGCGACGCGCTCGGCGGACCGCTCCTGACCCTGATCGCCCGGGCCCTCGGGGCGGGCGGCGCGGTGGCTCTCGGCGGGGCGCTCGCGGCCGTCGCGACGGGCCTCGTCGCCCTGCTGGTCCCCGGGCTGCGCCGCGCCGTCACCGAGCCCGAGCCCGACGGCGCGGCCCGCGCCACCCAGGACCCTTCCCACCAGCCCGTCGACGCGAGCGTCGGCACCACCCGAGGAGAGAACGCATGACCAGCACCACGAGCAACCTCGTCGTCGCGGGCGACCAGCCCGCAGAGCCCGGCGCCGTCGAGCAGGTCACGCTCCTGACGCACCCGCTGCGCCCGCGCCTGCTGACGGTCTCGGCCGTCGAGCGGATCGCCGCGCGCATGGTCCGGGTCCGGCTCACGGGCGAGGACCTCGCGGACTTCGTGACCGTGGCCCCCGAGGACCACGTCAAGCTCTTCCTGCCGACCGAGCCGGGCGGCACGCCGGAGATGCCCGAGGTGGTCGACGACCGCTGGGTCGGCGGCCGCCACCTCACGAGCCGCGACTACACGGTGCGGTACTTCGACCGCGAGGCCCGCACGCTCGACATCGACCTCGTGCTCCACGAGCACGGCGTCGCGGGTCGTTGGGCGGGCCGGGCGCAGGTCGGGGACCTCGTCGGTGTGCTCGGGCCACGCGGCTCGTTCCTCGTCAACGACGTGTTCGACTGGTACGTCTTCGCTGTCGACGAGACGGCCCTGCCCGCGGCGGCCCGCTGGCTCGAGCGGCTGCGCGCGGACGTGCCCGTGACGGTCTTCGTCGAGGTCCAGGACGAGGGCGACGTGCTGCCGCTCGCGTCGGCCGCGAGCGTCGACGTGACCTGGCTCTTCCGGGAGGACCGGACGCCGGGGACCACGTCGCTGCTCGCCGACGCGGTACGCGGCACCGACCTGCCCGCGGGCGAGGGGTTCGTGTGGGTCGCGGGCGAGTCGCTGTCGATCAAGCCGCTGCGCCGCTACCTCAAGGACGAGGTGGGGCTGGGGCGTGACAACTTCGACGTCGACGGGTACTGGCGCAAGGGTGTCTCGGACCACGACCACCACGACGACGACACCGAGGCGCCCGAGGAGGCGGGCGCGGTGGACGAGGCCGTGGTTCCGGACGTCGCCCTACCCACCGGGAGCACCACGGTCGCCGGGTTGCCCGCGCCCGTGCCCGCGCCGGGACCGTCGGGTGACTGACGGCCCCCGCCCACGTCACCCCGCGCTGCGCGTCCTGGCCTCACCGGCCGGGGCGACGTGGCGCGTCGTGGTGTGCCCGCACGCGGGCGGCGCGGCGAGCTACTACCGGCGGTTCGTGGGGGCATCGGGTGCTCCGGGCGCCTTGGGTGGCGCGGGTGGCGCGGACGCAGCGGGCGCGGCCGGTGCCACGGACGGGGCTGGTGCTGCCGTCCCGGCCCGGACCGGGCCGTTCGCGACCGCGCCTGAGGTCGTGGCCGTCCAGTACCCGGGCCGCGAGACCCGCTTCGGCGAGCCGCTCGCCCGGACCATGACCGAGCTGCTCGCGGACGTGTCCGCCCCGGTGCGCGGGCTCCTGGCCGACGACGTGCCCACGGTCCTGATGGGCCACAGCCTCGGCGCGTCGGTCGGGGTCCGGATCGCCGCGGGCCTCGGCCCGGGGACGGCCCCTGACCTGCTCGTCGTCTCGGGTCGCGCGGCGCGTGCGGACCGTCCCGGGACCGCAGGAGATGCGGGGGAGGGGAGCGACGCCGTCGGGCCCGGTCCGGCCGCGCGCGACGACGCCGCACTGCGCGCGTGGATCACCGCGCTGGGCGGCACCCCGCCCGCCCTGCTCGCCGACGACGAGTTCTTCGCGCTGCACGCGCGCGTCCTGCGCGCGGACCTCGCGGTCCACGACTCGCTCGCGGCTGCGTCCGGGCAGGGCGCCGACGTCATGGTCCCGCTGCTCGTGCTCGCGGGGTCCGACGACGTCGCGTCCCCGCCCGCGTCCGTCGCGCCCTGGACCGCGCGCGCCCGCGCAGGGGCCCGACGGCGGGTCGTCGAGGGCGGTCACTTCTTCGTCGGGGAGAGGCCCGAGGAGGTGCTCGAGGCCCTGCGCGTCGCGCTGACCGCGGTCGTCGCGGGCACCTACGCCGCCGACGTCGCGGGCCCGACCGCCGAGGACCGGTGGGTGTGGTCGCGCGAGGCCGTCGCGGCCGACCTGCGCGAGCCGGCCGTGAGCGCGGGGGCGGGCTCGTGAGCGGCGGGGGTGGCGTGGTCGGCGAGGACGGTGAGAGCGGTGAGGGCACGCTGGTGACGGGCCGAGGTGCGCGCGCTGTGCCTGCTGTGCTGGTGACGCCCCCGACCCCCCGTCGTGGCTCGCGGCCCTCGCCGCGCGCGCTGCTCGTGGGGGTCGCGCTCGTGCTCGCCCTGGCGACCGCGGTCGTCGCGAGCGTGGCGCTCGGCTCGCAACCCGTACCGTGGCCCGACGTCCTCGCGGTGCTGCGCGAGCCCGGGACGACCGAGGCGTCCGCGATCGTGTGGGACATGCGCGTGCCGCGCACGGTCCTGGGGCTGCTCGTCGGGATCGCGCTCGGCGTGGCGGGCGCGCTCACGCAGGCGCACACGCGCAACCCGCTGGCCGACCCCGGGCTGCTGGGCGTGACGTCGGGGGCCGCGTGCGCCGTGGTGCTCGCGATCCACGTCCTGGGGGTCACGAGCCCGTCGGGGGCCGTGGGCTTCGCGCTCGTGGGGGCGCTGTGCGCCGGGGGTATCGTCGTGGTCCTCTCGCAGCGCATCCGCGTGCTCGCGCCGGGCGTCACCCTCGTCCTCACGGGCTCGATCGTCACGGCGCTGCTCGCGTCGATCACGTCCGGGGTGCTGCTGCTCGACCGCACGACCATGGACGTCTTCCGGTTCTGGAGCATCGGCTCGCTCGTGGGCCGGGGGCCCGAGGTCATCTGGACCGTCGCTCCCTTCCTGCTGCTCGGGCTGCTTCTCGCGGTCGTCAACGCCCCGACGCTCGGAGCCCTCGAGCTCGGTGACCAGCTCGGGGTCTCGCTCGGACGGCACGTCGTGCGCGACCGCCTGGTCGGGCTGCTCGCGGTCACGCTGCTCGCCGGGGCGGCGACCGCGGCGTGCGGGTCGATCGCGTTCGTGGGCCTCGCCGCGACGCACGCCGCGACGCGGCTGGGCCTCGGCGGCCCGGCGTGGCGCATCCCGGTCGCCGGACTGTGCGGGGCGGTCCTGGTCCTGGGCGCCGACGTCGTCGGTCGGCTGGCCCCCGCCACCTCGGAGATCCAGGTCGGCATCGTCATCGCGCTGGTCGGGGCGCCGCTGTTCGTCGTCCTCGCCCGCGGGTACCTGGGAGATCGCTCATGACCTCGAAGCACCCGCCGACCGCTGAGTTGTCAGAACTGCACCGGGGTATCCACCGGCCCAGCTCTGACAACTCAGCGGGGCGCTCACGGTTCACCGGGCGCGCCTCACGGACCGGGCGGCTCGGCCGAGCCTTCGCACCGCTCCACCGGCACCCGGGCAGCCGACGCCAGGTCCTGGTCGCAGCCGTCCTCGTCGCCCTGGTCCTCGCCCTCCTCGTCGCCTCGATCATGGTGGGCGAGTACGTCCTGCCCGCGGGAGACGTGGTCAGGACCCTGCTGGGGACGGGTGACCCCGCCGACCGGTTCGTCGTGCTGGGTCTGCGGGCGCCGCGGGCCGTGACCGCGCTCGTCGTGGGGTTCGCGCTGGGGGCGGCGGGGGCCATCACGCAGTCGGTCGCGCGCAACCCGCTCGCGAGCCCCGACATCCTGGGGGTCACGGCCGGAGCGACGGCCGCCGCGGTCGCGGCGATCGTCCTGGCGGGGACGGGGACCGGTGTGGTCGGCGGCTTCCTGGTCTCGGCGGGGCTGCCGGTCGTCGCGGTCACGGGTGGGCTGCTCGCGACCGCGCTCGTGTGCGTGCTCGCGTGGCGAGGGGGGATCGAGGGGTACCGCCTGGTGCTCGTCGGCCTGGGCGTCAACGCCGGGGCGTCCGCGATCACGTCGTGGCTGCTGGTCCGCGCCGAGCTGCCGGACCTCAACGCGGCCCTCATCTGGATGACGGGCAGCCTCAACCGGGCGAGCTTCGCGATCGTCGGTCCTGTCGCGGCCGTGGTCGGGGTGACGGTCGTGGTCAGTGCGCTGTCGTCGCGGTGGCTCGCGATCCTGCGGTTCGACTCGCGCGTGATCGTGGGGCTGGGGGTGCGACGGTCGTCGGCGCAGCTGCTGCAGATCGGGCTCGCCGTGGTCCTCGCCGCCGCGGCGACCGCCGCCGCGGGGCCCATCCCGTTCGTCGCGTTCGTCGCGCCGCAGATCGCGTGGCGGGCGCTCGTGACCCAGGGGCCGCCGCCGCTCGGTGCGGGGCTCGTGGGCGCGGGCGTGGTCCTGGCCGCGGACCTGGGTGCCCGCTCGTTGCCCGTGGACCTCCCGGTCGGGGTCGTCACGTCGGCGGTCGGTGCGCCGTTCCTGCTGTGGCTGCTGCTGCGCGAGAGCCGGGAGGTGCGCTGACGTCAGGGCGTGCCGAGCCTGTGCCGGGAGAGCAGGGCACGGCCGTCGGCGAGGTCGACGGTCGAGAACGCGACGGGGCCCCGGGGGGTGCAGAGCGCGACCGCGCCGAGGTAGGTCTCGTCCAGCGAGGGGGACGAGACCGGCCGCCGAGGGTGACCGGGCTGGCCGCCGAGGGTCACGCTCTCGCCCGCTCTCGGCGTCGGCCAGGCGTCCGGCGGCACCGAGGGGAGCGTCAGGTCCCGCAGCGCGAGCCGATCAGGAGCGGGGAGCACGCCCCTGCTGCACACGACGGCCGCGATGCTGTCTGCGGGGGCCAGGAGCAGGTCGTCGCGCGGGGCGAGCAGACCCGTGCCCACCGCCTTGAGCACGGCCTCGCGCCGCGTCCACGACCGGGTGAACGACTCGGCGTCCCAGCCGTCGGCCGGGCGCTCGCCCGGGGGCACCGCGTCGAGGAGGTCGGTGAGGTGGTCCCGGGCCGGGGCCGTGGACTCGACGTCCACGCCGACGTCCACACCTGCTGCGAGGTCCGGGCCGCCGTCGCTCGCGGCGTCGCCCGCGACGCCTCGGGAACCGGTCACCGTCCCGACGACCGCGACCAGCACCCAGCGGCCCGCGTGGGCGATCGAGAACGACGGCGCCCCCTCGACGAACGGCCTGCCAGGGGCCGCGGCGTCCCGCGGGCCGAGCCGGATCGCGACCTCGGTCGGCGGGACGCCCAGGCGTTCGCCCAGCGCGGCCCGGACCAGTGCCCGGCCCGTGACGAACCGCTGACGGTCCTCCTCGTGCCGGAAGGCCGAGGCCCTCAGTGCCTCGTCGGGAGAGAGCCACGCCGTCGCCCGTGCGTCCGTCGCGTCGGGAACCGCGCACCAGACGGTGACGGCCGCGGTCAGGAGGGGAGTGGGCACGGCGACACTCTAGGAGGTCGGGACGTCCCCCGGCAGGGACCGGCGAGGCGGGGTTCCCGTGCGCTTCAGTCGAGCACTGCGGTCGCCTCGACCTCGACGAGGACATGAGGCTCGAACAGGGACTCGACACCGATGAGCGAGGAGGGGGGCATGGGCTGCGGGATCTGGAGGCGGGCGGCGACGGTCTCGATGCCGGCCAGGAACTCACCCATCTTGTCGGGCGTCCACCGCGCGACGTAGAACGTGAGTCGGACGACGTCCTGGAACGTCGCCCCCGCTGCCTCGAGCCCGCTCGCGGTGCTCACGAGTGCCTGTGCGACCTGCCCGGCGAGATCGTCCGGGTCGACCGGGCGCCCGTCGAGGCCCGCGGCGACCTGGCCGGCGACGTGCACCTGGCGGGTGCCCGTACCGATCGCGACGTGATGGTAGGGCGTGGGCCCGACCATGCTGGCGGGAGAGAAGAGATGGACGGTCATGGTGGGTCCCTTGGTCGAGGTCAGGATGAGTACCCCAGTGATACCTGGTTTCCGAAGGACACTTCAACGAGACTAGGTGTCGTGACGGAAACCTCTCGCCCTGCCGCCCACCCTCTGGAGATCACCGCGTCGCACAGGGAGCTGCTCGACCAGGTGCTGGACAAGTGGTCGGTCCACATCCTCGACGAGCTCTGTGAACGACCCGCTCGTTTCAACGAGCTGCGCCGTGCGATACCTGCCGTGACGCAGAAGTCCCTCACGGCCACCCTGCGCCGCCTCGAACGCAACGGGATCGTCGAGCGGTCCGTGGTCCGCTCCCGGCCGGTGGCCGTCGAGTACCGCATCTCGCCCCTGGGCAAGACGCTCCGCACGCCGATCGACGCACTCCTGGAGTGGATCGCGACGCACGGGGCAGACGTCGACCGTGCTCGTGACCGGTTCGACGACGAGGCCGAGCACGACCTGGGCCGCCTCGGCAGGTAGGTTCACCCCACCCGGCTCACGCGGTTCTCGCTGAGCTCGAGGAGCGCACCGTGGTAGCCGACCAGGCCCATGCTCTCGGTGCTCGCGCCGGACCACAGCACCTCGCCCGTGGTGAGGTCGTAACCGACCGCGCGGGCCGAGCCACCGGCGTCGTGGGCGAGGACGACGGCCTGGGACCCGTCGGTCGCGGCCCCGAACGGGTAGACCGAGTCCTCACCGGGCACGGTCCACAGCGTGCGGCCCGTCGCCGGGTCGATCGCGGTCAGACCGTTCGCTCCGTCGTCGACGACCATGACGGCGCTCGTGTGCACGAACAGCGTGCTCGCGTACGTCGAGGCGTCCCAGAGCTCGGTGCCGTCGGGGCGGAACGCCGCCAGCCCGCTCAGGGTGTCGACGACGACGACGTCCTCGCCCGTCCCGTCGGTCGCGGTCGGGCGCAGGACCGGTCCGGTGACGTCCCACAGCGAGGTACCCGTGCGGTCGAGCACGGTCGTGTGCTGGGTCGTCCAGTCGAACCGGTTCACGGTCGTCGCGGTCAGGGGCTCGACCTGGTCGTCGTGCGAGGTCACGTCGTCGAGACGGGTCCCGTCGGCGTCGAACGCCGCGTTGATCCCGCACCCGTCGACCGAGACGACGTAGCCCGTCGTCCGGGAGCTCACCTTGTCGAGCTCGAGCTCGGCCTCGGGCGTGTCGCTGAAGACCTGGCACTTCCAGGCCTCGTCCGGCGCGACGAACGGCACCCGGTTCTCCCACAGCACGTCCCCCGAGACCGCGTCCTGCAGGGTCACGACGACGCCACGGCCCCCGGGGACGTCGACGAGGGTCGGGTCTCCGTTCTCGTCGTAGATCTCGCGCGGCCCGACAGGCGGCCCGACGGGCCCGTCACGACGCACGTGGACGACCGTGGCTCCCGGCCCGACGGCGTAGCTCGACCCCTCGTCGACCGGCCCGAGGTCCCGGCTCGCCGTGACCTGACCCTCCGGACCCAGGACCGAGACGACCATGGCGTCCGCGGTGCCCGACAGGCACAGCAGAGGACCGGCCTCCTGGACGAAGGTCTGCCACGTGCCGGACCGGCCGCAGATCGCGTTCGGTCCGACCACCGCCTGCCACACCTCGTTCCCGGACAGGACGTCGACGGCCGTGAGGCCCTCGACGCCGACCTGGCCCAGGAGCAGGCCCCCGGACGGCATCCAGACGCGGTCGCTCAGGTCGAGCGACCACAGCTCGCGCGGTGGTCCGGTGAAGGGCAGCACGCCGCCCTCGCTCGCGACGAGCCGCGACGCGGTGCGTCGCTCCTCGATCTCCCCGCCGATCGCGAGCCCGCAGACCACGAGGGCCAGGACGCCGGCTGCGGCCGTCCACGGCTTCCAGCGGATCGCCCGCCCGCCCGACGGCGCGTCCCCGACCCCGGAGGCCGGCTCACCGAGGCGCCTCGGGGCGACGTCAGCACCCTCACCAGCACCGTTGCCGACGTCCCCGGCCGGAGGGGAGCCGTCGACCGCCGCTGCCTCCGCCGAGGCTCCCGGGGGCACGAGCTCGTCGTCCAGGTCCTCGACGACCTCGAACGACACGGCACGGGAGTCGGCGGACTGGCGGCGGCGCGGCATGGAGGGGAGCCTAGCGGCCCCCGGGAGCCCGGTCCTGCGGGGTCAGCGCAGGAACAGCCTCGACGCCTGGGCCTCCGCGTCAGCGTACGTCTGAGCGGCCGATCCCAGGGCTGCGGTGATCGAGTCCAGCGCTGTCTCGACGTGCACCTGAGCCCCCTGCCACTCGGTCATGACCCCGGCGAACGCGGTCGCCGCGCCGCCCTGCCAGCTCGCCTGGAGGTCCTGGAGATGACGCAGCATCGCTCCGACCTCGGTGCGGATGGCCGTGACGGAGCCTCCGACCGCGGTGCTCGCCTGCGCGACCCGTGCACTGTCGACCTCGTACCTGCTCATGACGTCCTGCCTCTCCAGCGTCCGCGGGGGCACCGGTCGGCGCCCCGACCCGGCACGGAGTGCGCGACCGGGTGAGCAGGACGCTAGAGGGGAGCGACGTCGTCGGGCAGGGAGCGACCCGGCGCCTGTGGACAGGGCCTCACGAGGCGAGGCCGTGCACGGCCCGTCCCACGGGGACGGCACCGCGGGGTGGCGGCACGCGAGGAGGAGCTGCTCAGGAGGGAGAAGGTGCGACGAGCGCCGGCGGCGCCGACGCCTGCAGCTTGGCCTGCTCCTTGCGCAGGCGCTGGAGCTCGGCGTCCAGGTTCTGCCGTGCCGGCTCCTCCCACGCGGCGCCCATGGGGCTCGAGAAGAGGGTGCGCCGGTCGAGCAGCTTGGTGATGATCGCGATGCGCGCCCGCAGGTAGTCCGGGAGCGGGATGTGCGCGTACTCGTCGCGCACGTCCTTGAGGTACTCCTTGTACCGCTGCGGCTCGCCCGCGAGCATCGCGAGGTCCGCGTCGCACAGCACCGCGCAGTCGAAGTCCGCGGGGTCGGGGGCATGTCGCACGAGCGCGTTCACGAGGAACGCGACCCGCCGGCACGCCTTCTCCGGCACGCCCAGCGAGGAGAGCTGGTCGAACGCGAGCGCGGCGCTCGCGGTCTCGTCCTCTCCGCCCTTGTTGGCGTACGCGGCCTTGCGGGCCGCGTCGAAGATCGCGCCGTGGTACCAGGCGGCGAGGCGGACCACGTCGGCGTCGTGCGTCTCCTGCGCGAGCTCGTCGACCCGGCCGAGGACGTCGGCGAGGTGCCGCACGTTGTGGAAGTGACGGTCCGGCTGGCTCCAGCGCTCGAGGAGACCGTCGCCCACGGCGCGGATCTCGTCGTCGGGGGCGGTCGCCCCGGCGCCTCGGCAGCTACGGGTCCAGGAGGTGAGCAACCACTGCGGTGCGTCAGAGGTGGTGACGCCCATGAGATCAGCCTTCTTCGATGCGGGAACGGGGTGCGCCGTCGGTCCACAGGTTCATCTCGAGCCTACGTCCGATCGGGCGACGACCCGTCATCGTAGCGTCGTGTCGGGAGTTCCACATGAACCGTGAGGCCACCGCCCTGCGTGGGGGCCACCGAGATGTGTCCCTGGTGCGCCCCGACGATCGCGGCGACGATCGCCATCCCGAGTCCCGAGCCTCCCGAGGCGCGGTTGCGCGACGAGTCGGCGCGGTAGAACCGCTCGAACACGTGGGCCGCCTGCTCGGGCGTGATGCCCGGCCCGTGGTCGCGGACCTCGAGCACCGCGACGTCCGCCCCGCCGCCCTCCTGGGGCGCGCCGGTCCCGAGCGCGATCTCGACCGGGGTACCTGCGGGGGTGTGCTGGGAGACGTTGCCGATGAGGTTGGCGAGCACCTGCCGCAGCCGGTCCTCGTCCCCGATCACGGTGAGCTCGGACGGCGCGTCGGCCGCGCCCCCGCCCAGGCCGACGACACGCACCGGACGGGTCGGGTCCAGGGCGTGCAGGTCGCCCGCCGAGTCCCGGGCGAGGGCCGCGAGGTTCACGGGCTCGTGGCGGATGGGACGTCCCTCGTCGAGGCGGGCGAGCGCGAGCAGGTCGTTGACGAGCGTGCCCATGCGCGTCGCGGAGTCCTCGATGCGCCGCATGGTGTCGTCCATCTGCTCAGGAGTCGTCAGTGCCCCCATCCGGTACAGCTCGCCGTAGCCGCGCACGGTCGCGAGCGGGGTGCGCAGCTCGTGGCTCGCGTCCGAGACGAAGCGTCGCATGCGGGCCTCGGACGCCTCCGAGGCTGCGAACGCCCGTTCGATGTGGTTGAGCATGGTGTTGAGCGAGGCCGCGAGCGAGCCGACCTCGGTGCTCGGCGGGGCGGGGCGGATGCGTCGGGTCAGGTCGCCGCCCGCGATGTCGGCCGCGGTCTCCTCGATCTCGCGCAGCGGGCGCAGCGCCCGCTGGACCGCGAGGTAGGCGACCGCGCCACCGATCAGCGCGATCCCCAGGGCGCTGACCGCGAGCGTCCTGCCGAGCACCTTGACGGTCTCGTGGATGCCGCTGAGCGGGAGCGCGACGTAGGCGGTGCCGACGGTCTCGCCCGTGAGCTTGCTGATGACCGGGTAGGGCACGACGCGCCACTCGGCCGGCTTGGTCCCGCCGACCGACGAGACCGTGAACGGCGTGCCCGTGCGCGTCGCCACCTCCTGGGCCATGAACGTCGGGATCTGCGGCGTGCCCGAGCGCTCGACGACCGGGTCCCAGTAGTTGGGCGTCTCGGCGCCGTTGTTCCAGCGGATCAGGACGTAGTACTCGCTGGGCAGCGTGGACCTCGACTCGTTGCCTCGGAACGTCTCGTCGGCGACCGCGGAGGCGGTGAGGTCGAGCTGCTGGTCGACCTGCCCCACGAGGTACTGCGCGACCACGGTCGTCGTCGCGAGGGCCGTGATGCCCAGGCCCGCGGCGAGCAGCAGCGCGATGATCGCGACGAGACGTGCCCGCAGGGGCACCCGGGCGAACCAGCCCCAGTTCTCGGTGGGGACGGGGCGACCGTAGGGGCGGGGCTCGTCGGGCGAGGGGACGGGTGGCGCGTCGGGGCCGTGGCCGCCGGCGCTGGGGGGACCGCTCGCGCGGTCAGCACCGCCGGAGCCGCCGCTGCCGGAGCCGGGATCGCCGCCCGACGGCGCCGCCCTCCTCCCAGGACGCGCCGCACCCTGGGTGCGGGGCGTCGAGGAGGGGCGTGACGTCGTCGGGCCGGACGACCGGGACGGCGGAGGCGGCGGGACCGGGGGCAGCGCGCCCCCGGATGCCCCGGCCGGGCGGCCGGACGAAGGCGTGCTCATGACCTGCGGGTGCTCCCGGACTCCGGGGGCGTGCGCAGCAGGTAGCCCACGCCACGCTTGGTGTGGATGAGTGGCTGCACGGGCTCCTCGGTGCCGTCAGGACCGGTCACCGTGAGGTTGTCGATCTTGCGACGCAGGTACGAGATGTAGGACTCGACGATGTTCGCGTCGCCGCCCCAGTCGTACTGCCAGACGTGGTCGAGGATCTGCGACTTCGAGAGCACGCGGCCCGCGTTGAGCATGAGGTAGCGCAGCAGCTTGAACTCGGTCGGCGACAGGTCCACGACCTGACCAGCGCGACGCACCTCGTGCGAGTCCTCGTCGAGCTCGAGGTCGGCGAAGCGCAGCACCGCGGTGTCCTCGGGCTCGGCGTGCGTGCGGCGCAGCACCGCACGGATGCGGGCCACGACCTCCTCGAGGCTGAAGGGCTTGGTCACGTAGTCGTCGCCGCCGACCGTGAGGCCCGTGACCTTGTCCTGCGTGTCGTCGCGCGCCGTGAGGAACAGCACGGGCGTGTGCTGCCCCGTGGCGCGCATGCGCCGGGTCACGGTGAAGCCGTCCATGTCGGGGAGCATGACGTCCAGGACCACGAGGTCCGGCTCGACGTCGCGCACGAGCTTGAGCGCGCTCGTGCCGTCCGCCGCGGCGAACACCTCGAACCCGGCGAAACGCAAGGAAGTGGACAGCAGCTCACGGATGTTGGGCTCGTCGTCGACGACGACCAGCCGCGCCTCGGGTTCGCTCATGGTTCCAGTGTGCGACCGAACCCTGGGAGTCGCCTGGGCGCGAACGGTGCGCCGAGGGGCTGTGGGTGGTGTGCCGGAGCATGGGGGCCGGAGGCGCCCAGGCACTGACAGCAGCCGGTCGAGACGGAAGGATGCAGGCATGCGGATCAGCGACGACCAGAGGAGGGCGCGGCTCGTCGCGCACCAGCTCGACCTCGGGGCGGGCGGTCCCGCCCCGGAGAGCACGGTCGAGGGCGTCGTCGACCGGCTCGTCGCCCTCCACGCGACCGACGCGCCCAGCGTCTACCTCTCGGTCCTCGCGCGCGTGCCCGAGCTGCGCATCGAGGACGTGGCGGCCGCGATGTACGACCGGCGCACCCTCGTGCGCGTCCTGGCCATGCGCCGCACCCTGTTCGTCGTGGCGCGCGACATGGTGCCGGTCGTCCACGCGGGGGCGAGCGCCGCCGTCGGGCGCCGGCTGCGAGCCCGCCTCCTGAAGGAGCTCGCGACCCTCCCCACGGACCCGCCCGTCGAGGACGCCGAGACCTTCCTCGCGGCCGCCGAGGAGCAGGTCCACGACGCGCTGGCCCAGCACGGGCCGCTGACCGGGGCACAGCTCTCGGCACGGGCCCCCGTGCTGCGGACCGCGTTCCTGCCCACCACGACCAAGTCCTGGGACGTGCGGCGCTCGCTCACCTCTCCGCTGCTGTCGCTGCTGTCGGCCGAGGGGCGGATCGTGCGCGGCGAGCCGACCGGTGGCTGGGCGTCCAACCGTTTCCTGTGGCGGCCCGTCGAGGACTGGTTGCCCGGCGGTATCCCGGAGCTCGACGAGGCCGAGGCGCGCGTGCGGCTCGCACAGGCCTGGCTCGAGGCGTTCGGGCCCGCGACCCTGGCCGACCTCCAGTGGTGGACCGGGTGGAACCTGGGGCAGACGCGGGCAGCCCTCGCGGCGCTCGACGTCCGGGAGGTCGAGCTCGAGGGGCTCGGTGCGGGGGTGGTGCTCGGCTCGACCGTGCTGCCGTCGGCTCCGGGGCTCGGGTCCGCTGCCGGGCACGTCGCCCTGCTGCCCTCGCTCGACCCCACCGCGATGGGCTGGAAGCACCGCGACTGGTACCTCGGTCCGCACCGCGAGCAGCTCTTCGACTCGGCGGGCAACATCGGCGCGACCGTCTGGTGGGAAGGGCGCATCGTGGGGGCGTGGGCCGTGCGGCCCGACGGGGAGGTCGTGTCCCGGCTGCTCGAGGACATCGGGACCGACGGTGCCGCAGCCGTCGAGGCCGAGGCCGCGCGGATCGGGTCGCTGCTGGGCGGTGGAGGCGTGACCGCGTCGTTCCCCACACCCCTGTATCGCGAGCTGCGGGGCTGAGCCCGCACGCGCTGCCCCGGGGCGGCGTGATCGGGCGGGCTGCGCAGAGCACGGAGGGCGGGGTCGCGCGTGCTGCGCGGCCCCGCCCCTCGGTGGACTCAGAGGTAGCGCAGCGGGTCGAACTCCTCGAGCGGGATGATCCGGACGCGCGGCAGGATCGTCGTGAACGCCCCCACGTTGTCCTCGAGGTCGTAGAAGCTCAGACCGCGCGAGGCCAGCTCGGAGAAGCGCGAGTTGACGAACTCACGGAAGCAGAGGAGCCCGACGCGGCGGTCGCTGTCCTCGAGCAGGTCCTCGACCTGCGGGATGAAGTCGCCGTCGTGGCTCGCCAGGAGCACGTCACCCTGGCGGTCCTTGAGCGCCTCGAGCGTGCGCTGGATACCGATGTCCACGACCTTCTCGGAGCTGGACCCGGCCAGCGGGATGGGCCGGAAGCCCATCGCGAGCAGCGCCTGGACGAACGCCATGGGCATCTGACCCGACGACGCGTTCAGGAAGAACAGCGGCGTGACGTCCTGGGCCCACAGGTTGGCCGCGAAGTCGACGATGCGGTCCCAGCGCGGTCGCTCCTCGGGGTTGGGGCGGTGCCCCAGGACGCTCATGCCGAGCGTCGCGTCGATGTTCTCCCCGTCGACGATCAGGTAGGTGCGGCGCGGCGCCTCACCCTGGGTGCTGACGAGGCCGTTCGACGTGCTGAAGTCCGACATGGGCTCAGCCTATCCGGCGGGGCGCGAGGAGTCGGACGGGCGGTGGGTGGCCGGCTGGTGGATGGGTGGGCGGCCTTCCGGTCGTGGCCGGTGGCCGCCGAGAACGACCTTGCGTGCGGTGGGGGCCGGGGGTTTGGGGCGTGAGTTGGGCCCGGCGGCCCCCCACACCGGGGGGACCCCCCCGGGGGCCCCCCCCCCGGCCCCCCCCCCCCCCCCCCGCGAGTGCGGCCCCCCACTTGTTGGGGGCCGTTCGGCGCCGCCGGCCCACCCCACCCCGGTGCCCCACAGCCGGGGTCGCACGCCCGCCCCTGCCCCGTCCCCGACACGGATCGGGTCGAGGCGTGAGCACGGTTTGCACCGGACCCCCTGGGGGCGAGTACCTTTCAGCGGTGAACCAGCAGCTTCTCGACCCGGTCCGGATCACGGTCGTCCAGAACTCCCCGGACGTCACCCTGGACGCCTTCGCCGACCGGCTCGGGCCCGACGTCCGCCTCGTGCGTCCCTTCGACGGGGACGCCCTGCCGGACGCGACCGACCTGGGGGACGGTCTCGTCGTCCTGGGCGGGCAGATGTCGGCCTACGCCGACGACGTCGCCCCCTGGCTCCCCGCGCTGCGCGACCTGCTGGCCGCTGCCGTGTACTCGGACGTCCCGACGCTCGGGATCTGCCTCGGTGCCCAGCTGCTCGCGGTCGCGGGCGGCGGGAGCGTGCAGGTCGCGGCCCCTCCCGGTCGCGAGGCGGGCCTGACCCGCGTCTTCTGGAAGGCGGGCGCCGAGGGCGACCCCGTCCTGGGGCCGATCGCACGTGCCGCGGCGGGCACGGGCAAGCGTGCACGCTCGCTGACGGTCAGCATGCACGCCGACGCGATCATCGACCTGCCCGAGGGCGCGTCGTGGCTCGGCATGTCGGACATGTACCCCTACCAGGCGTTCCGCCACGGCTCGGCCCTGGGGGTCCAGTTCCACCCCGAGGCGACGCTCGCCACGATCCGCGGCTGGGCCGACCAGCACGACGACGTCGACACGACCAACATCCTGGCCGACGCCGCACCGTTCGAGGGCGAGGTCCTCGAGACGGGCCGCCTCCTCGCGGAGTCGTTCCTCGCTGCCGTGCACGACGACGTCGCTCGCCGAGGCGTGCGGGCGTAGACCGCGCGGGCTCGCCGCGACGACGGGGCGAGGTGTGCGTGTCCGCCCGGGCTGACCGGGTGGTCGGTGGCAGGGTGTCGGAATGATCCGTCACACCGTCGCCTTCCGCCTGCGCCACCCCGAGGGGTCCGCCGCCGAGACCGCCTTCCTGACCGACGCCCGCGTCCTCGCGGCGATCCCGGGGGTCGAGCGGTTCGAGCAGCTCCGTCAGACCAGCGCCAAGAACGACTTCACGTTCGGCTTCTCCATGGAGTTCGCGGACGCTGCGGCGTACGCGGCCTACGACCAGCACCCCGACCACCGGGCGTTCGTCGCCGACCGCTGGGTCCCCGAGGTCGAGGACTTCCTGGAGATCGACTACGAGCCGCTGCCTGCGGCCTGACCCGCCGAGACCGAGGGCTCTCCGGCGGGCACCACTGAGAAGGCGCGCGGACGCTGGACCGGCCCCTGCGACCGCCCTTCCGACGACACGGCGACGGCCGGTGACCTCGTGG
>NZ_JBHXBO010000001.1:19128-49690 GCF_042726775.1 Oerskovia sp. NPDC060287 | reverse complement strand
GTCGAGGCAGAGGTCCACAGGCCTCTGTCTCGACAAGAACCCTCTACGTCGACGGGATCTCGCTGCGCCGCCACCGTGCCCGACGGCGGGACGCACCTCAGGGCAGCGTCGGCACCGCCGCGAGCAGCTCGCGCGTGTACGCGGCCGCCGGACGGGTCAGCACCTCGCGCGTGGGGCCGGCCTCGACGACCTCTCCCCCGCGCAGCACCACGGTCTCCTCGCACAGCTGCCCGACGATCGCCATGTCGTGGCTGACCAGGACGAGCGTGAGACCCAGGTCGCGCTGGAGCCCGCGCAGCAGGTCCATGACCTGCTCGCGGACGGACACGTCGAGCGCGCTCACGGGTTCGTCGCCCACCAGGACCGACGGCGAGGGCGCGAGGGCCCGCGCGATCGCGATGCGCTGGCGCTGGCCGCCCGAGAACTGGGCCGGGTACTTGGTCCGGACGTCGGGGTCGAGCCCCACCCATCCCAGGACCTCGTCGACGCGCGCCGACACGTCGCCCCCGACCCGGAGCGAGCGCAGCGGCTCGGCGACGATCCGGGCGACCGTCATGCGCGGGTCGAGAGACGTGCGCGGGTCCTGGAGGACGACCTGGACCTCTCGCCGGTACCGCCGCATGAGCGCGCGGTCCCGACGGTCCAGGGGCGCGCCACGGTAGGAGATGGTGCCGCTCGTCGGGCTGTCGAGCCCGAGCAGCAGCCGCAGGAGGGTCGACTTCCCGGCTCCCGACTCGCCGACGATCCCCACGCTGCGCCCGGCCCGGACCGTGAGGTCGACGCCCGCGAGCGCCGTCGTCGGGGGCGTGCGGCGCGACCCGCCGAACTCTCGCCGCACACGGTCGAGCGCGATGAGCGGGGCGGCGTCGCCTGCAGTCCCGTCGCCGGGGACGGGCCGGTCGCCGCTCGTGGGCTGGTCGCTCATCGGTCCTCCAGGGTCGGCAGGTGGGTCACGGCGCGCGCCGCGGTGAGCAGCGAGCGCGTGTAGGGGTCTTCGGGCGCGTCGAGGGCGCGTGCGACGCTCGTGGCCTCGACGACCTTCCCGTGCCGCATCACGACGAGGTCGCGCGTGACGCGGGCGACCACGGGCAGGTCGTGCGACACGAACACCAGTGCCGTCCCGGTGCGTTCGATCAGGTCGTCGAGCAGCGCGAGGATCTCGGCCTGGACGGTCACGTCGAGCGCCGTGGTGGGCTCGTCGGCGATCAGCACGTCGGGCTCGCACGCGAGCGCCATGGCGAGGCACGCGCGCTGGCGCTGCCCGCCCGAGAGCTGCCACGGGTAGGACCCGAGGATGCGTTCGGTGTCGTCGAGGCGCACCAGGCGGCACAGGTCCGCGGCGAGCTCGGCGGCCCGGGCGCGCGAGACCTTGCGGTGCAGGCGCAGCGGCCCGGCGATCTGCCGGCCGATCGTCATGAGCGGGTCGAGGGCCGTGAGCGGCTCCTGGAAGACCATCGCGATGCGCGCCCCGCGCACGCGGCGCAGGGCCTTCTCGCCCAGGGGCAGCAGGTCGGTCCCGTCGAGCAGGACCTGCCCGGTCGCGGTCATGCCGTCGGGCAGCAGCCCGAGGATCGCGGCCGCGGTGAGGGACTTGCCCGAGCCGGACTCGCCGATCACGCCCAGGCGCTCGCCGGGCGCGACGCGCCAGCTCACGCGGTCGAGCAGCACCCGGCCCGACGACGTCGCCACCGTCAGGTCGCGCACCTCGAGCCCGGCGGTGCTCGTCGTGGGGGTCGCGGTCATCGGTCGCCTCGCAGGCTCGGGTCGGTCTTTTCGCGGATGCCGTCGCCCAGGAGGTTCAGGCCGAGCACGGTCCACGCGATGAGGAGCCCGGGCAGGATCGCCCCGAGCGGCTGGACCGCGACGGACTTCTGGGCGGCGCTGAGCAGCCGCCCCCAGGACAGGGCCGACGGCGAGCCGAGGCCCAGGTAGGACAGCGACGCCTCGGCGAGGATCGCCCCGCCCGCGAGCAGCATGAGCTGGACGAGCAGGGTGGGGGCCACGTTGGGCAGGACGTGGCGGAGGATCGTCCCCCACCATCCCGTGCCCGACGCCGTCGCGGCCGTCACGTAGTCCTCGCGCAGCACGCGCGCGGCGTTGACCCGCGTGACGCGCGCGATCACCGCCGCCCCCGAGATGCCGATCGCGACGATCGCCGAGGTCAGCGAGGCCCCGCGGACCGTCACGATGAGCATGGCCAGCAGCAGCGTGGGGAACGCGATCATCAGGTCGATCACGTTGAGCAGCGCGACGTCGGCCCACCGGGTGGTCGCCGCGGCGACCACGCCGATCGTGATGCCCAGGACGCCCGCGATGAGGACCGAGGCGATCGCCACGGTCATCGCGACCGTCGCGCCGCCCATGAGCTGGCTCAGCAGGTCGCGTCCCAGCCGGTCGGTGCCAGCCCAGAACTGCGCGCTCGGCCCTTCGAGCCGTCCACCCGTGCCGGCAGCGCCCGCACCCACGTCGTAGGGCGTCCAGAAGATCGCGACGACACCGACGAGCGCGACCAGCCCCACCATGACGAGACCCGCGACGAACGACGGGCTGACGCTCCGTCGTCGGGCGCGCGGGGCCTCCCCCGCGCCGCCCGACACGTGCGGCGCGAGCGACTCCTCGACCTCGATGCGGCCCGCAGCGGCCCCGGGGATCTCCCCGCCCAGGTTGATGCTCATCGTGCGCCTCCGAGGGCCGAGCCGGCGCGCAGCCGGGGGTCGATCCCGCGCTGGGCGAGGTCGACCAGGAAGTTCGTGACGAGGACCAGGGCCGTCAGCCCCAGGACGAGGGCCTGCACGACCGGCAGGTCGCGCCCCTCGACCGACGACACGAGGAGCGTGCCGAGGCCCGGCAGCGCGAAGACGTTCTCCACGACCACGGCCCCCAGCAACGACGTCGCGAGCTCGATGCCGAGGATCGCGACGACCGGGACCGCGCCGTTGCGCAGACCGTGCCGCGCGAGGGCGTGCCACCGGCCGTAGCCGAGCGAACGAGCCGTGCGGACGTAGTCCTGGTCGAGCACGTCGAGCGTCGCCGATCGCACGTAGCGGACCATGACCGACGACATCGCGATGGCCACGGTCGCCACGGGCAGGACCAGCGACCGCACGGCCGCTGCGGGGTCCTCCCAGCCCTGGCGGGGGAACCCGCCGGGCGGCAGGACCCCCGCCTCGAGCGCGAAGATCCACACCAGGATCACGCCGACCCAGAAGACCGGCACCGCGACGCCCAGCTGCGACACGGCCGAGACCGTGACCCCCACGACGCCGCGCCGACGGACCGCCGCGACCACGCCGAGCGGCACCGACACGAGCACCGAGACCACGAAGGCCGCGAGGCTCAGGGGCAGCGTGATCGGGAGCTTGCTCGCGATCAGCTCACCCACCGGGAGGCGCGAGACGAACGACGTTCCCGCGCTCCCCGAGAACAGTCCCGCGACCCACTGCCCGTACTGCGTCCACAGGGGCTGGTCGGTGCCGAGGTCGGCACGCAGCTGCTCGAGCTGGTCGCTCGTCGTGCCCACGCCGAGCGACGTGCCCGCGCTGTCGCCCGGCAGGAACCGGAGGACGGCGAACACCACGACGCTCGCGAGGACCAACGACAGCAGCAGCGTGCCGACGCGCGTCAGGAGGTAGCGGGACATGGGTGCTCGGTCAGCCTTCCCGCACGATGTCGGCGACGTAGAAGCTCTCCGTCACCTGGTTCACCGGGAAACCCGTGATCTCGGCGCGCGCGACCCGGATCTGCGGGTCGAGGTACAGCCAGGCGCTCGCCGCCTCCTGCCCGATCGTCTCGTTGACCTGGGTCAGCAGGGCCGTCTGCTCGTCGGTCGTGGTCGCCTGGTCGGCGTCCGCGACCCACTGCTGGACGTCCTTGTTGTCGTAGCCCCAGTAGAAGTCCGGGTTGGCGTACCAGACGACGTCGCGCGGGTTCACGTGTCCCATGAGCGTGGTCTGGAAGTCGTGGTCCGTGTAGATCTTCTGGTACCACGTCGCGTCGTCGACCGGGTTGAGCGTGAGCGTGACGCCCACGGCCTGGAGGTCGCTCTGGAGGAGCTGGGCGATCGTCTCGGACGGGTCGCCCGCGACGTAGTCGACCGCGATCGTCAGGTCGCTCACGCCGGCCTGCGCGAGCAGGTCCTTCGCGGCCTGCGGGTCGTACGCGTGCACGTCGGCCTGGTCGACGAACCACGGGTCGGTCGGGGGGACCATCGAGCCGATGACCTGGCCGTAGCCGTCCCACACGGCGTCGAGCACCTTCTCACGGTCGATCGCCTTGTACAGCGCCTGGCGGACGCGGACGTCGTCGAACGGCGCGACGCGGTCGTTGAAGGCCCAGATCTGCTTGGTCGTCGACGTGCCCTCGGTGATGGTGAACGCGTCGTTCCCCTCGAACTGCACGAGCTGGTCCGGGGAGTCCTCCGCGATGACCAGGTCGAGGTCGCCGGTCAGGAGCGCGTTGTTGAGCGCGGTCGTGTCCTTGAAGAAGCGGAACGTGACACCCGAGTTCTTGGCGGGGGTGCCCCAGTAGTCGTCGTTGCGCTCGATCGTCAGGTGGTCGCCCTGCGTCCACTCGACGAACCGGTACGGGCCCGTGCCGTTCTCGCTCGACAGCTCGGTGTCGCCGTCCTGCACGATCGTCACGGACGCGAGGTAGAACGGCAGCGACTGGCTGCGGCGCGACAGGTCGAGCTGGACCGTGGCGTCGTCGGGCGCCGTGATCGAGGAGATGACCGACAGGTCGTTCTTGCGTGCGCTCTTGGACTCGGGCGCGATCGTCTGCGAGATGCTCCAGACGACGTCCTGCGCCGTGAGGTCCGACTCGTCGTGGAAGTGGACGCCCGGCTGCAGGTGGAACGTGTAGACCAGGCCGTCCTCGGACACGTCCCAGTCCTTCGCGAGGGTCGGGACCACCTGACCGTCGACGTCGACCGAGGTCAGGCCCTCGAAGACGTTGCGCGTCATGGTCTGCGACACGCCCGAGCTGCCGCCGACGTTGCGGACGAGGCCCGTGGGCTCGTTGGTCGAGCCGATGACGATCTCGGCGTCGGCTCCGGCCGCAGCGCTGCTGCTCGCACCGCCGGACCCGCCCGAGCCGCACGCGGCGAGCAGGAGGGTCGTCGCCAGGACCGCGGCGGCTGCCTTGAGGGTTCTCATGGGGGTTCTTCCGTTCCAGGAGGTGCAGCACGGCTGCACGGGGACCACCCCGGACGCGGCCGGTGGCCGACGGACGGTGTGGTGAGGGGGGTTCGTGGAGCGTCGGCGGGGCTGTGGCGAGAGATACGCCGGGAGCCGGTGGCCGAGGAGGCCCGGGTACGTCGCTCGTTGGGGGACCGTGCGGGGGCACGGTCGGCACGAGGGGTCGACGACCGAAGGGCCGGGGAAGGATCAGACCTGTGCGAGAGGGGCGGTCACGTCGGGATGGTCCCGCGACGGACGCCGCCTGTCAGCGGCTGTTCAGAGACAGCGACAACAGCGGGCGGCGCTCGTCGAGCCGTGCCGTCCGGTGCTGGGGGTGCGCGTGGAAGCGCTCAGGTCGAGAAACATGATGCGACAACTATCTCACCTACCGTGCGGTCTGGATACGCGCCGACGGTGTGGTGGTGGTCACGTCCGGTCGCTGCTAGTGTCTCCGAGCCGAGCCTGAGCTCGCCTGGGTCGTCGATGGAGCACTCATGCTGCGTGTCACCGTGCCAGTCAAGGTCCTCGTCCGTCGCCTCGCCCTGGCGATCGCCGTGCTGGCGGTCCTGCACCTCCTCGCGAACTTCCTCGAGAAGGGCGCCGACCTCCACGGCGGGGTGGTCGAGCCCCTCGTCCACTACTTCAGCATGGACGAGGAGGTGAACGTCCCCACCTGGTTCACGGTGATCCTCCTGGCGTCGACAGGGCTCGTGACCGGCGACCTGCTGCACGTCGAGCCCGACCGGGGCCGCAGATGGGCATGGGGACTCATCGCGTTCGTGCTCCTCTACCTGTCGATCGACGAGATGACGAGCTTCCACGAGCACCTCGGGACCTCCCTCGAGGAGCACTTCAGGCGCATCGCCGACCTGCCCTTCAACGGCTGGATCGCGTTCTACGGGCCCCTCGCCCTCATCGTGGCCGCGATCGTGGTCCCCCTCCTGTGGCGGCTCCCCCGGCAGTTCCTGCGGCCCATGGCGCTCGCCGGTGTCCTCTACGTGGTCGGAGCGGTCGGCTTCGAAGCCGTGGCCGGCCTCCTCGAGGACCAGGGCTTCGACCGCGCGACGTTCGTCGGGCAGCTCGCGGTCCTCGGCGAGGAGACCCTCGAGATGATCGCGGTGCTCGTCTTCCTGGTCTCCGTGGTGCGCTACCGCGACTTCCTCGACCCAGGAGCTCGCCCCCTCGAGACGAACCCGGCCGGCGAGGCGACCACACTTCATCCTTGACCCCTTCCCCTCGCCGCGCCCACGATGCAAGGGCGGCCCTCCACAGGGCCGCGCACCAGCGGCAGGGGAGATCGATGACGACTCCGGCGGGACCCGGCGCCGTCCGGCGCAACCTTCCCTCGCTCACGGCCGTCCGCGCGATCGCGGCCGCAGCGGTCCTCGTCTTCCACCTCGACTACTGGCAGGTCCTCGACATCCCCGGTGCCTACTACGGCAGCACCGGGGTCGCGCTCTTCTTCGTCCTCTCAGGATTCATCCTGACGTGGACCGCAAGACCTGAGCTGTCCCGGCGCGGCTTCTACCTGCGTCGGGTGGCGAGGATCTACCCGGACCACCTCGTGACTCTCGTGGTCGCCCTCGTCGTGGCCCTGGTCGTGGGGAGCCCGCCCGTGACCGGGCGCGTCGTCGGCGCCAACGTCCTGCTGCTCCAGGCCTGGTCCCTGGACCCGACGGTCGTGTACGGGCTCAACGGCGTCGCGTGGTCGCTGTCGTGCGAGCTCGCGTTCTACCTCGCCTTCCCGTTCCTCCTGCCCCTGCTGCGGCGCTGGTCACCACGGACCCGGCTCGTCGTGGCCCTCGTGGCGCTCGCGATCCCGCTCGCCGCGACGGTCGTGGCCCCCACGACCTACCAGGTGCTCTACCACTTCCCCCTCGCCCGGTTCCCCGAGTTCGTCCTGGGTGTCGTCGCGGGACTCGCGTTCGTCGAGGGCAGGCGGTCGCGGGTCCCGTGGGCCGGGGTGCTCGGGATCTTCGCCGCGGTGCTCGTCGCGGCCGAGCTCACGCACGCGACCGAGGCCGTGGCCCGGGTCGCGCTCGTGCTGCCGTTCGCGCTCTTCCTCATGCTCTGCGCCGAGCGCGACCTGCGTGGCCGGCGTTCCGTGCTGACGCACCGCGTCCTGATCGTCGCGGGCTCGGCCTCGTACGCGTTCTACCTGGTGCACGAGCTCGTGATCCGTCGCGTGGTCGACACCCCCCTGACGGGGGTAGCCGCAGCGGCCGTGATCACGGTCGCCTCCGGGGCCCTCGCCTACGCGCTCTACCGGTTCGTCGAGGAGCCGGCACGCCACCTGATCGTGAACCGGTGGGGACGGCGGATGCGCCGCCGCACGCCGACGGGCGCGGCGACAGGAGGAGCCGAGGCCTCCCCCGGCCCGACGGCGTCGCCCGCCGCCGCGAGCACGTCGCCCAGCGCGGACCCTGCCCCGGCCCCCACCGCCGCCACGACCGAGACCGCTACCGCTTCGCCGTCCCCACCGACGCTGCCGCACTGACGTCGCCCGTGATGACCGCGTCGATGAGCTGGCGCGCCCACGCGAGCACCTCCATGCCCCGCAGCGGACGGCCTCCGATGCGCGCCGTCGTCGGGAAGGGCACGAGGAACGCGCGGATCGCGGGCTTGAGCATGGTGCCCGGGTAGAGCCGCTTGAGGCGCAGCTCGGCGGACTCCGGGAGGTCGACGGGCGCGAAGCGCACGAACTTGCCCTGCGCCGTGACGTCCGCGAGCCCCGCGCGGCGCGCGTGGTTGCGGAAGTCCGCGACGGCGAACAGCGCCTCGACGACCTCGGGAAGCGCGCCGTAGCGGTCGACCAGCTCGGCCCGCACCTCGGCGAGCGCGGGCTCGTCCTGGGCCGCCGCGATCTTGCGGTACGCCTCGAGGCGCAGGCGCTCGTGCGCGATGTAGTCGTGCGGGATGTGGGCGTCCACAGGCAGCTCGATCGAGACCTCGGGGGCTTCCTCCTCGACCTCGCCCTTGAACGACGCCACGGCCTCCCCGACCATGCGCACGTACAGGTCGAACCCGACGCCCGCGATGTGCCCCGACTGCTCGCCGCCCAGGAGGTTGCCCGCGCCGCGGATCTCGAGGTCCTTCATGGCGATCTGCATGCCTGCGCCCAGGTCCGTGTTGGCGGCCATGGTCGCGAGGCGGTCGTGCGCGGTGTCCGTCAGGGGGCGCTCGGGCGGGTACAGGAAGTACGCATAGGCGCGCTCGCGCCCACGACCCACGCGGCCACGGAGCTGGTGGAGCTGGGACAGGCCCAGCATGTCGGCGCGCTCCAGGATGAGCGTGTTGGCGTTGGAGATGTCGAGGCCGGTCTCGATGATCGTGGTGCAGACCAGGACGTCGAGCTCCTTCTCCCAGAACGCCGTGATCGTCTGGTCGAGCTGGGACTCGCTCATCTTGCCGTGCGCGACGCCGATGCGGGCCTCGGGGACCAGCTCCCGCAGACGCTGGGCCGTGCGGTCGATCGTCTCGACCTTGTTGTGCACGTAGAAGACCTGGCCCTCGCGCAGCAGCTCGCGCCGGATCGAGGCCGAGATCTGCTTCTCCTCGTACGCGCCCACGTACGTGAGGACCGGGTGGCGCTCCTCGGGCGGGGTCGCGAGCGTCGACATCTCGCGGATGCCCGTGACGGCCATCTCGAGCGTGCGCGGGATGGGGGTCGCGCTCATCGCGAGCACGTCGACGTTGGTCCGGAGCTGCTTGAGCGTCTCCTTGTGCTCGACGCCGAACCGCTGCTCCTCGTCGATGATGACCAGGCCCAGGTCCTTGAACTTGATGGACCCGGAGATGATGCGGTGCGTGCCGATCACGACGTCGACCGAGCCGTCCTTGAGCCCCTCGACCGTCTCCTTGGACTCGGCCTCGGTCTGGAAGCGTGACAGTGCCTTGACCGTCACGGGGAACGCCGAGTAGCGCTCGGCGAACGTCTGGAAGTGCTGCTGGACCAGGAGCGTCGTGGGGACCAGGACCGCGACCTGCTTGCCGTCCTGCACGGCCTTGAACGCCGCGCGGACCGCGATCTCGGTCTTGCCGTACCCGACGTCGCCGCACACGAGCCGGTCCATCGGGACGGGCTTCTCCATGTCGGCCTTGACCTCGTCGATCGTGACGAGCTGGTCGGGCGTCTCGACGTACGCGAACGCGTCCTCGAGCTCGCGCTGCCACGGGGTGTCGGGGCCGAACGCGTGCCCCTGCGTCGCCATGCGGGCGCTGTAGAGGCGGATGAGCTCGCCCGCGATCTCCTTGACGTGCTTGCGCGCCTGGCTCTTGGTCTTGGCCCAGTCCGAGCCGCCCATCTTGTTCAGGCTGGGCGACTCGCCGCCCGTGTACTTGGTGACCTGGTCGAGCTGGTCGGACGGCACGAACAGGCGGTCGCCCGGCTGGCCGCGCTTGCTGCTCGCGTACTCGATCACGAGGTACTCGCGCGTCGCGGCGTTGCCGCCCGTGCCGAGCGTGCGCTGCACGAGCTCGACGAACTTCCCCACGCCGTGCTGCTCGTGCACCACGTAGTCGCCCGCGCGCAGCGCGAGAGGGTCGACGACGTTGCGCCGCCGCGAGGGCATCTTGCGCATGTCGCGCGTGCTCGACCCCTGGCGTCCCGTGAGGTCCGACTCGCTGAAGACCGCCAGCTTGAGCTCTGGCGCGACGAAGCCCGGCCCCACGGGCGCGGGCGTCACGAGCACCACGCCGCCCTCGGGCTCGGCGTCGATCGACGCGACCAGGCGGGCCGCGGTGTCGACCGCGGAGAGCTGCTCGGTCATGCGCCGTGCGGGGCCGTGGCCCTCGGTCGTCAGGACCAGGCGCCAGCCGGCGTGCTGGAGCGAGCGCAGGTCGTCGAGCGCGCGCTCGACGTCCCCGCGGTAGGACTCGACGTTGCGCGCGGGCACGGTGAAGGTGGTCACGCCGTCCGTGCCCATGCCCGACGTCGGGCCCTCGCCTCCGGGAAGCTCGTCCCCCGGGTGCACCTCGCCGTCGGGGGTCGCGCCCTCGTCGAGGCCGAACGGGCTGAGCGTCCACCACCCGAGGCCGCGACGCTCCGCGACGTCGTGGACGTCGGCGAACGTCTCGAACGACGCGGCCGAGAGGTTGATCGGGGTCGAGCCGCCAGCGGCGGCACCGGTCCAGGCGGCGGCGAGGAACTCCTCGGTCGTCGCGACGAGGTCGTGCGCGCGGCGGCGCACGCGCTCGGGGTCGTTGATGATCAGCAGCGCGTCGTCGGGGACGAGCTCCAGGACGGGCAGCATGCGGTCCACGAGGACGGGCGCGAGGGACTCCATGCCCTCGACGGCGATGCCGGCCGCGAGCTTGTCGAGCATGTCGGTCGCGCCGGGCAGCGTCTCGATGAGCTCCGCCGCGCGGGCGCGCACTGCGTCCGTCAGGAGGATCTCGCGGCACGGCGGCGCCCACACGCCGTGGTCCGCGATCTCGAGGCTGCGCTGGTCCGCGACCGCGAACCAGCGGATCTCGGTGACCTCGTCGCCCCAGAACTCGACGCGCAGCGGGTGGTCCTCGGTGGGCGGGAAGACGTCGAGGATGCCGCCGCGCACCGCGAACTCGCCGCGCCGCTCGACCATGTCCACGCGCTGGTAGGCGGCCGCGCTCAGGCGCTCGGCGACGTCCGTGAGGTCGGCCGTCTCGCCCGTGCTGAGCTCGACGGGCTCCAGGTCCCCCAGGCCCTCGACGACGGGCTGGAGCAGCGCGCGCACCGGCATGACGAGGACGCGCACCGGGCCGGACTGGCTGATCTCGCTGGTCGGGTGCGCGAGGCGCCGGAACACCGCGAGCCGCTTGGCGACCGTGTCGCTGCGCGGCGACAGGCGCTCGTGCGGCAGCGTCTCCCACGCGGGCAGGACCGCGACCAGGTCGCCCAGCTCGTCGGGCAGGTAGGCGCGCACGCTCGCGGCGAGCTCGTCGGCCTCACGACCCGTCGCGGTCACCACGACGAGCGGGCGGGACCCCTGGGCGGGGGCGCCCTTCTCGGCCCCGGCGGCATCACCGGTCGCGGTCGCCCCCGCCATCGCCGCGAGCAACGGCGGGCGCACGCCGACCGGTCCGACGACGTCGACGGCGCCCCGCAGGCGCACGTGCTCGACGACCGCGCGCGCGGTCGGGTCGGCCAGGAGAGCGGGCAGGATTCCGGTGAGGTTCATGAGTTCCTTCGAGCAGGGTCACCGACGGCGGTCGTCCACGGGCAGGGCACGGGTCGACGCGCCCCGCAGCGAGAGGCGGGGCACGCCGGGACAGCACGAGCGGCCCGGACCGAGGTCGAGGCGGCGGTCCGGGCTGAGGGTGCGAGAACCAGGTTACGCCGAGGGGGTGACAGGGGGCGCGGTGGTACGTGAGGTGCCGTGCCTGCCGGGTCGGGGCGCAACGCACCTAGGTCTCGCCCAACGGGATCGTCGAGCGTCGGGAACAGGTCCGCGCGTGAGCGGCGAGCCCTCCCAGGTGAGTGCGCTCTCCACGATCTACCTTGGCGAAGGTAGCCAGTACCTCGCAGGCCGACGAGCCGCGGCAGCCAACCCGATCGACGCGATCTCCTACGATCGATGACGACACCCCAGCTGCGACTCGCGAGGTGGGCAATCCCCCGCATGTCCTCGAACCGTGCAGCGCTAGAGCCTAGAAATCTGCTCCCGAGCAATGTCGAGCAGCCCCGGCGCGACGATCTCGCACCACTGATCCACGTAGTCCAGGTCAGGAAGCGGGAAGAAGGCATCACGATTCGTCAGTCGCCATTCCAGAAATCTGGAATCGTCGAGGTACGGATCCGCTGAACGATTCGCCAGCGGCTGGACAAACCGCGCCGCACTCTCCCGCAGCAGCTCGCGGCCAGGCGCAGAGAGAACATCGTGAAGCATCGTCGTCTTGTAGACGGTTGTCGCGATGTTGTACATCTCCCACCCCACCGGCCCGTATCCGCCCTCGGCACCGACGCAGGTCGCCTTTCTCATCTCACCACCATCGATCAACAAGTACATCCGACCAACGGTCTCGAATCGCAGCCACACGGCGGCGCCCCTGCCCTGATCGTTCGACTTCACCCAGCCCGAAGGCGTGCCGCTCAGCCTCTTCATCCCCAGCGCCTTGAACTGACCGTCGAGGCGACGCATCACCTCAGTTCGCGCCGCCGCGCGACTGAGCAGTCGTGACGTCATCAATACCTCACCCTCTGCATGCCATCTCCGCCCTGAGGACCCCCTACCGGCCCTGGTCCATCGTGCGTGATCCCGTTGCAGTGCGGCACGAGCTGGCTGCACCACGACGATGAACCGCCATGCTTCGTCGCCTCACCCCCGCCGCTCCCGCACCCACCTACGGACCCGCCCGGCCGCCACGACCGCCGACAGCAGCGCCCGCGACGGCCAGCTCCCCACGGCGCACGTGACCGAGACGAGGTCCACGCGGTCGGGGTAGAGCAGCGTCTCGTCGGGGTACCGGCGCGGGTCGATGCAGCTGTCGACCAGAACCGTCCCGGGCATCTCGGCGAGCAGGCGCATCCCGAGCAGCCGCCCCCACGCCCCGGGTGAGTGCGGCGACCAGGCCGGGTCGTAGGCGTCGGAGATCGAGAAGACCACGCCGTCGCGCCGGACGCGCACCGCGAGGTACACGGGCGCCCCGGCCGGACCGACCCGCAGCACGTGCGCTTCACCCCGCTCGCGGTAGGTCTCCACCAGTCCCGCGAACCACTCCGCGGCGCCGGGCACCACCCGCCGGGCCTCGCCTCCCTTGGCCCGGTCGCCCTTCCAGCCCGCGGCCTCCAGGTCGAGGAACTGCTCGACGATCCCCGGTTCCGCGGTCGCGTCGACGATCCGCAGCTCCCCGCCCAGCTCCTCCTCGAGGTGCCTGCGCCGGCGCCGGAGGTTCTTGCGCCGCGACGCCGACAGGTCAGGTCCTAGCTCGTCACGGTCGCCCGCACCCGGCACGAACGCACCGCGCGAGATCCGGTCCCACTCGCGGACCGGCATGCCCGCACGGGCAAGAGCCTCCAGCAGCAGCGTCGTCGTCTCCCCCGACGCCCTCAGCAACGGCAGGTCGACCGCCTGGCCGAGCGCTCGCCGTCGGGCACGGAGGGCCGCGACCAGCGACGCGACCGCCAACCGCGGGCGGGCCGCGTCCACGAGCGGCGCGCGCAGCGCCGCGAACCGCTCGACGAACGGCCCGTCGAGGCTCGCGTGCCGCGTGGGCCACAGCCGGTTGCGGCCCACCATCTCGAACGGGAGGAACGCGAGCCAGCCCGACGCGTCTGCCACGACGAGTGCCATGACCGCACGCCCTCCACCCATCCCCCGAGCAGCAGCTCCCAGCACCGCGGGCTCGAAGTACGGGTTGGGCTCGAGCGACGAGTCCGCGAGGCGCTGCCAGGCCGCGAGGTCCTCGCCAACCAGGTCGGCCACGCGCACGATCCGGCTCGTGACGTCACCCCCCGCCGTCTCGACCGCCCCGGCGAGCGTCGCCGATCGTGCCCTCACCGGAAGCGCCGCACCACGCGCGCGGCCGTGCGCATGAGCCGCATGGTCAGGCGCGCGAAGACGCCCCCCGTCACGAGGGTCGACGAGGCCATCGCGAGCCGGTCGGGGAACAGGTCCGTCGCGTCCTTGTAGAGCGAGGGGTTCATCGAGCTGTCGAAGACCTCGACGTCCGAGTTCTCGTCGAGCCAGGACAGCGCCATCATGCGCCCGATCGCCCCCGGACCGTACCTGGCCCACTCCTCGCTGTACACGTCGAAGTAGCCGAACGCGGTGGACCCCGTGCAGACGATCACCGCCATGTGCAGCAAGACCCCGCCGGCCACGAGGGCGAACACGTGGGCGCGACCGGTCGCGGCGAAGCCCGCGACCATCTGGGTGAACCATTCCTGGCCGCCACGGCGGCTCCGGAAGCCCATGCCGCCACGCGACGCGTCGCCCTTCCACCCCTGCTGCTCGAAGTCGAGGAACGCCTTTGCGATCTCCGGGTCGTCCCCCCGGTCCTCCAGGACCAGGGTCTCGCCCACCGCGCGCTCGAGGCGCCTACGTCCGCGAGCGAGCGACTTGCCACGCGGCATCCGCTCGGCCCAGCTTCCGGGCTCGCCCTCGTCGAACCGCACTGCACCGCGGGGATCACCGCCCCACGTGTGCACCGGGATGCCCCGCTCCCGGCACACCTCCTCGAGCCGCTGACCGATCCTGCCGTCATGGACCAGCAAGTGCAGGTCCACCGCCTGACCGAGCTCACGACGCCTCTCGTGGAGCGCGTCGACCAGCGCCTCGACCGCCGCGTCCACGCGCGAGCCGTCGACGAGCGGGGTACCGAGAGGACAGTAGAGCGCCAAGAAGTCCGAGCCCGTCGAGGCATGCCGCCACGGCCAGTGCTTGTCGCCCGGGACCATCTCGAACGGGAGCGCAGCCCACCAGCCGTCCTGCCCCGCCGCGGCGGGCTCGCCTGCACCGCCCGGGGCCTCGTCGACGACCAGCAGCCGCAGCTCGGACCCACCGCTGAGCTCGCGTACCGCGGGCACCAGCATCTCGGGCTCGAAGTACGGGTTGGGCTCGGCGGCACGGGCCGCGAGCGCCCGCCACGACTCGATCTCCTGATCCGTCAGGTCGATGATGCTCAGCACACGACTCCGTGCCATGAAGGACCTTCTGTCGTTCGGCGATCGCTTTCCCTGGACCTCGCGAGACCGGTGCCCGGGGCATCTGCAGTACGACGGTAGACACCGAACGACGCCGGGGCCACAGTGGGAGCACTGATTTCACCCGACCGGATTCCCCACGTCGCGCCGTCGTCGTCCGACAGTGATCGCAGCTGCCCGCAGGTGCCCCCCAGGGGTCGCCCGACGTACTCCCAGGAAGGCTGCCCATGACCACGGACGAGCTGCACGACGTCGATGCCCGCCCAGGGCGGTCGGCACGCGTCCCGCTACTGCTCGCAGGAGCCGTGGTGCTCGGCGCCGTCTTCGCCGCGACGTACGTCGCGACCGTCCGCACGCTCTCAGGACAGCAGCTCGACAACGGCGCGTTCGTCTCGTGGCAGCAGCTCAACCCGTTCCTCGGGTCGTTCGCGCAGGTCCTGCGACCGGCCCTGCCCGTGGCGCTCGGGGTCGTGTGCGCGGTCCTCGGGGTGCTCGCGCTGCGGGCACGTCGGTGGCGAGCCGTCGTGCGCGCCGTGGCAGTCGTGGCCGTCACGGTCCCGCTCGCACGCTGGCTCCGCGACGTGGCGCTCGACCGGCCGGACCTCGCCGACCTGGCCTACCCCCAGAACACCCTGCCCTCGGGGCACGTCGCGGTGACGGCTGCGCTGTGCGTCGCGGTCGTGTTCCTCTGGCCGCGCCGCTCGGTGGCTCTCGTGGCGTGGGCCGTCGTCGTGAGCCTCGTGGCGTGCGTCGCGTCGCTGCTCGAGCACGCGCACCGCCCGAGCGACGTCGTCGCGTCCCTCGCGCTCGTGGGGACGGTCACGTGCCTGGTGCTGGCGTGCACGCAGCGTCGGGACCCCCTCACGAGGTAGAACGTCCTGCGTCGAGGTAGTACCCGCCGGGTTCTACCTCGTGCAGGAGGTTCTACCTCGGCGCTCGCGCTCGCTGGGCAGAGCGTGCTCTCACGACGCGCCCGTAGATCTCGTCGTACCGGTCCACGACGGCCTCCCAGGTGTAGCCCTCGACCTCCCGGCGCCCCGCGGCCCCGAGCGCGCCGGCGACGTCCGGTGCATCGAGCAGCGAGCTGATCGCCCCCGCGAGCGCCGCGGCGTCCCGGGGGTCGACGAGCAGGCCGTCGACGCCGTCCGTGATGAGCGTGCGGGGTCCTCCGAGCACCGTGCCGACCACGGGGCGCCCGGCCCGCCAGGCCTCGAGGACCACGATCGACGCGGCCTCCTTGCGGCTCGGCACGACCACGACCGTGGCCGCCGACAGCGCCTCGGCGACCGCGTCCGGCCCCAGCATCCCGGGGAACGACACGCTGTCCTCGACCCCGAGCGCCCGTGCCCGACGCCGCAGGTCCGCGAGCTCCGACCCGTCCCCCACGATCGTGAGCCGCGCCCGGTCCTTGAGGTCCGACGCCGCGAACGCCTCGAGCAGCAGGTCGAAGCCCTTGACGTGCTCGACGCGGCCCACCGCGAGCAGCACGGGCTCGGCCGCGTCGTCGGCGGCCGTCGGACCCGCGGCAGCGGTGGCCGTCCCGGCCGGACCCCCGCCCTCGACCTGGGCTGCCGGACCCCCGCCGAGCTCCACGCCGTTCGGCACGACGACGGCCCCCGCGAACCCGAACCGCTCGGCCAGGTCCTCGGTGACGATCGTCGAGCAGCCCGTCACGGCGTCCGCGCGGGTGAGCGCGGCACCGAACCAGGTCCGCATCCACCACGAGGTGCCGAGCGCGTCGTGGTCGTCGGCGAACGTCTCGCCGTGCGAGCTGACCACGAGCGGGGTGCGGGTGAGGCGCCCCAGGGCCGTGGCGTAGACGCCGTTGGGGCCGAAGCACTGCACGTGCAGGACGTCGGGGCGCAGCGAGCGGTACGCGCGGGACCATCGCCAGGCGGCCGCGGGCCAGCGGACCGCGAAGGACAGCACGCCGCGAGCACCGCGCGAGGGCTGGGGGGTCGGCAGGTAGCGGACCGTGACGCCGTCGAGCACACGGGTCCCGAGGTGCTCGCCCTGGTCGACCGCCCACACCTCGACCGTCTCCCCGCGCGCGGCGAGGACGCGCGCGACGTGCTGGACGTGGGTCTCGACCCCGCCCGTGCGAGGCGCGTAGGAGCTCGTGACGAGCGCGGTCCGAGGACTCATTTCGCCCTCTCCGGACCGTGGTCCAGGCGTTGCGCGCCGCTAGAGTGAGGCACTTCCCGGACCGCGAGAGAACGGACTCCCCGCATGCCGCAGCTGGTGATCGCGACCGTCGCGGTTGAGGTGCCCATGGGCGCGCAAGTTTATCAGGAGGAGGTCGCCACGCGGGCGGCCAGAGCCCTCTCGGCCCCCTCCCCGGGCGCGGATTCACCCACCGCGTCGTCGGCTCCCTCAGCCGCCGGGGACTGGACCGTGAAGCGCGTCGTCGCACGCTCGCTGCGCTCGCCCCTGCCCGGCACGCTCCGCCTCCCGCTCTCCCGCCTCGGCACCGCCTCGCCCGCGCTCCGCCGGGCCGCGGGCCGGGTCGTCTACCCGCGCGGCGCCGTCGTCCACCGCGTCGGGCTCGAGCTGCCCCCGCACCCGACACGCGACGTCGTGACCATCCAGGACGTGGTCTCGTGGCGGTTCGACGACGAGTCCCGGCCGGTGCGTGCGGCCGCCGAGGAGGCCCGGCGCGCCGCAGCCGTCGTCACCGTCTCCGAGTTCAGCGCCGACGAGATCGCCGAGCTGCTCGGCGTCGAGCGCCCGCACGTCGCCTACAACGGGGTCGACGAGCGCTACTTCCGCACCGCGCCGCTCGACGTCGCGGCACTCGAGAACCTGGGCATCACCGGTCCGTACGTGCTGCACGCGGGCGGCGCTTCGCGGCGCAAGAACCTCGAGAGCCTCGCCGCGGCGTGGCCGCTGATCCACAGCGCTCGCCCCGACGTCACGCTCGTCATGAGCGGTCCGCGGAACTGGCGTCGGGACGAGCTCTTCGGCGCGCTCGCGGGCACGCGCCTCGTCGGCCGCCTGCCCGACGACGTCATGCCGGGTCTGGTCGCGGGCGCCGCCGTCGTCGTGGTCCCCTCGCACTACGAGGGCTTCGGTCTGCCCGCGCTCGAGGGCATGGCCGCGGGGGTACCCGTGGTCGCGGCCCGCACGAGCTCGCTGCCCGAGGTCGTGGGCGACGGGGGCCTGCTCGTGGACCCGACACCCGACGAGATCGCCCAGGCCACCCTGTTCGCGCTCTCGGACGACCCTGAGGTCGCGGCCATGGTCGAGCGCGGCCGGGTCCGCTCGGCCGACTTCACGTGGGAGCGCAGCGCGGCGCAGCACGCGGCCGTGTGGCGGAGCGTGGCCGCGCGCTGACGCGGGTCAGGCTCCGGGCCCCCAGGCCTGGAGCGCGCTCACGGTCGCGACGTACGCGCTCTCGGTCGAGAGCGGCAGGAAGGACGGGTGCAGCCCACCCACGACGCCCGAGTAGTTCGCCGCGAGCACGGGCACGCCCCGCTCGGTCGTCATGGGCACAGAGACGCGCACCGCGGTGACCTCTACCGGGTCGATCTCGAACACCGCGACCCGGTCGGAGAACTGGTCCTTCTGCTCGACGACGTCCTGCCACGTGCCGTCCGGCAGCTGGACCGAGACGGTGTAGTCCCGCAGTCCCATGCTGCAGCACCGGATGCCTGCCGTGGCGACGCCGATGCGGTCGATCGTCTGCGGCCCGTCGGTCGTCACGGTCACCGAGGGGTTCTCGTCGACGACGTCGTCCGCGAGGCGCCCGGACCGCCACGGGTCCCGGACGTCGAACATCCCGGACGTCACCACCTGGGCGTCGGCCTCCTCGTGGGTCGAGGTGGCGGTGACGGGCCGACCCGCGAGGAGGTCCGGGCCGAAGGGCTCGACGGCTCCCACGCCCAGGGTCTGGCCCGGCGTGCCGACGAGGAAGACGGGTGCTCCCGTGACGGGGAGGTCGACGCCGTCCGCACCGACGTCGATGCTCGTCTCGGCCCCGTACTGGTCGAGCAACCGCAGCGTGCTCTGGCCGCCGTCGGCCGTGAGGCGCAGCATGGTCGACAGGTCGTCGCCCCAGACCGCGAGGAGCTGCTCGCCCGCCGGCCCCTCGGCCGAGGCCGCGAACGTGCCTGGCACACCCGTCTCGACGAACGTCGGCGCCCCGTAGGGGGCGAGCAGGGCCGAGGTCGCCGCGAAGGACGCACCGGCCGGCTTGACGTAGCTCCCGTACTGGACGAGCGACCACGAGTTGCCCGACTCGCCGAAACCGCCCTCGGAGAAGAAGTACGTCCACTCGTCGATCCCCTCGGACCCGTACCAGAGGAGCTTGCGCGCGACGTCCGAGCCGCCCGCCCAGAAGTTCGCGACGCCGTCGGACCACCAGCCGGACTCGGTGTCCCAGACGGGTGGGGCCCCGCACGGAGCGACGGCCTCGCGCAGCGCGTCGAGGTCGTCGCCCGGCTGCGAGAAGCCCTGCTCCTCCCACGAGCGGTTGAGGCCCGTGTACGGGTGGATGCCGACCACGTCCATCGAGGCGCACCCGCCGGCCTCGACGAGCGCGGCCCACCAGTCGGGCACGATCCCCAGGGTGTTCCCGCCGACGATCCGGACGCCCGGGAACGCGGCGCGCGCCCCCGCCGCGAACGGCGCACCGATCTTCTCCTCGTACTGCGCGCCGTCGTCGAAGCCCGTGTTGTTCGGCTCGTTCCACGGCTGCCAGGCCACGATCCCCGGTGCCTCCTGCGTGATCGCCGCGACGATCTCGCGCGACCATCCCTCCCAGGTGCCCGCGTCGACCGCCGCCCGCTCTGCCTCGCCGCCGGACCCGAGCTGGAGCGTCAGCGTGACCCCGCTGGCCTCCGCGAGCGCCGCGGCAGCCGCGAGCTCGGCGAACGGGTCGGTCTCGACCCCTTCCTCGGGCTCGGGCATGCCGGCGCTCGGGAGCGAGTCCCAGACCAGCCCGTCGGCGCTCGGTGTGCTGGTCGGGTCGGGCACGATCGCCCCGAAGTCGAGCTGCCAGCGGAAGCTGCCCACACCGAGCTGGTCGGCGAGCTGCACCCCGCGCAGGACCGATGCCCCGCCCCAGTCGGCGCCGTCGGCCAGCCCGGCGAGGTCGAGAGGGGCGCCAGGGGTCCCCACCGTGTAGCGCAGACAGGTCCCCGAGACCGGGTCGCCGCTCTCGCGGTCCACCAGGGCGGCGTCGACCTCGTAGACCCCGGGCCTCGTGGCGGGCAGCGTCACGGGCACGTCCCCGCCGGCCGCCGGGATCTCGGCGACCTGCTCGTCGCCCACGACGGGGTCCGGGACGCGTGGGTCGCCACGCACCTGGAAGCGCAGCTCGTACCGGTCGCCCTGGCGTCCCCACGAGTCGTCGAGGCTCAGGCGCACCGCAGGCTCCTCGCCCGGCGGGAAGTAGTTGTAGACCTCGTCGGTCACCAGCCCGGCCCCGGCGCCCATCACCGCGAGGAAGCCGTCGTTGACCGCGTTGTACTTCACGGGCGCACCGAGCTGGTAGGCCATGCGGTCCTGCGTGATCGCCGTGAGGGCCACGGCGCCCTCGCTCGTCGTCAGCGTGTAGTACGTGCCGTCGTCGAGCACGAGAGGCGACCCGTCGAGGAGCGTGAAGTCCGCATCGAGGTCCGCCCGTGCGTCGGGCCAGACACCGCGGCGGACTCCGTCCGCGCCGACGTGCTCGAACCCGAGGCCGTCCTCGATCACCACGAGGCCGTCACCGTCGGGGGCCGGAGCGACACCGACCACGGAGTCGAACCAGTACTGCGAGGGCTTGGCGAACGCCCACTTGCCGTTCGCGGTCGCTCCGAGGTGCATCTCCTCACCGCCGTCCTGGTCGAGGACCGTCAGGTCGTCGGTGGAACCCGCGTCCGAGGACCCCGAGGACTCGAGCACGAGCCCACCGTCCGGGAGCTGGCCCAGGACCTGGCCCGGGAAGTCGTCGCGCGTTCCGAGGATCTCCCCGTCCGTCCCCACGAGGTGCAGGGTGCGCTCGGTCTCGTGCACCCCGACCACGGGCCGACCGTCGAGGTCGTCCCACATCGCCATGCCGTACAGGTCGAGGACCCCGCCCTCGGTCTGGTCCCCCTCGGGCAGGTGCGTGGTCCAGGACCGGGTGCCGTCGGGCTCGAACCGGACGAGGTCGCGGCGTTGCATGAGCGTGTCGAGGAAGTAGACGCCACCGTCCGCGTCCACCTCGAACTGCTCGGGGCTGAACGCCTCGTTGCCCTCGTCGAGCTGCAGCTCGAAGTCCGTCGTGCCCACGACCTCGCCCGTCGTCACGTCGTAGCGGGTCACGCGGTAGGCGCTCGACCGGTCCCACTCCAGGACGTAGACCAGCCCGTCGCGGACGCGCATCGAGAGGACCGTGCCGTCCGTCAAGGTCGCGACGTCGTCCACGACGTCGCGACGCCCACCGAGCTCGGCCGGGTCGACCCCGTCGTGGGTGATCTTGTCGACCACCGGGAACCCGCACACCGGAGCAGCCCCCGGCTCGCTCGCGCTCACCACGGTCGGCATGGGCGGCCCGGACGCTCCGGGGTCCGCGGCCGCTCCCTCGTCGACAGCGCGGACGACCAGCACGGCCGCCGTCGCGACCGCGACCGTCCCCGCGACGCCGACCACCCAGGTCCGGCGCCGTCGATACCAGGGGGTGGGGCGCTCGCTCGGCTCTGGCGAGTCGGTCACGTCGGTGCTCCCGTCGGGCCCCGAAAGGTGGGCCAAGGATCGATCGTACGTCGGGCCCCTGCCGCCCCCGGGGCTCCTGCAGGCACATTTCACCCCCTCCGCAGCACGGTGGACGGCAGCGCCCATCCCCTACGCTGACCGCATGGACACGGACCTGCCCGACGTTGCCCGTGCGCCCGCAGGTCGATCGGTCCTCTGGCTGAGCAACGAGACACCCGACCGCCACGGCCAAGGTGGCCAACGGCGTCAGTACTTCCAGATCCGCGCCCTGGTCCGCGCAGGCTGCTCGGTCCACGTCATGACGCTCGCGGGCGACCAGGACGACGCCTCGCTGCGTGAGATCGCGACCGTCGAACGGTTCGCCCCGTTCGTCTACAAGCGCCTCCCTCACCCGAGCCGCTACTTCCTGGCTCGCCGTCGAGCGCGTTCCGGCAGGTTCGACCACGTGATCGTGGCCCACCTCGAGTCCTGGGCGTTGCTGCGCGGGGCCGGGCGCCGGCTCGGCGTCCCCGTCCTCGTCGACGTCCACAACGTCATGAGCCCCTGGCTGTCCCGGTACGGCAGGACGCGTGAGGCCGCCACGTTCCGCCGGATCGAGGACCGCGTCCTGCGTGATGCGTCGGCCGTCTCGGTGTGCTCCCCCGCCGAGCTCGACCGCCTGCCGGACGGCGGGACCGCGCGGCGGATCGTCGCGCCGCACGGGATCGACGAGTCCGAGTGGCCGCCACCCCCCACCGCCGTGCCGGGACCCGTCGTCGGGATGTTCGGCAACTGGTCCTGGACCCCGAACACCGCCGGGATCGCGTGGTTCGCCAAGGACGTGTGGCCCCGCGTCCGCGAGGCCGTGCCCGACGCCGAGTGGCACGTCGCGGGGAGCGGCACCCCCGCGCGGTTCGCCGAGATCGAGGGCTTCCGCGGGCTCGGTCGCGTCCCCGCGCTGACCGACCTCACGGCGGTCTCGCGCGTGGTCGGGGTCCCCGTGCGCGCGGGGGTCGGGGCCCCGGTCAAGTTCGGCGAGGCCCTCGCGACAGGGCGCCCCGTGATCGCCACGACCGACGGCGCGAGCGCGCACCCGGGCTCCCCGGCGCGCGTCACGAACGACACCGACGAGTGGGTCGCCTGGCTCGTCGAGCGGCTGGGTCCGGACCCCGCGCTCGCCGACGACGAGGGTCGGCGGACCTACCGCTGGGCGATGGACCAGCTGCCGTGGGAACGCACGACCGCGCCGATCGTCGCCTGGCTGTCCGAGAATTCCACCCGCTCCAGGGCCTGATCCGGCGTCCGCCCGCTGATAGTGTGCCCGTGTCGTAGAAGGCCCGGTTCTCACCGGTCGAGACTCCTCCGACCACCACACGATCCGCATCGCGCGGACACCATGCCGAAAGGGACACCGTGGCGGATCCCGCTGTTGCCGTGAAGGGCCTGGGCAAGTCCTACCGCATCGCGAAGAGCGGCTTCCGGCCCACGACCGCTGCCGAGGCAGTGATCAACCGGGTCAAGCACCCGCTGCACAAGCCCGAGTTCGAGGACTTCGAGGCGCTCAAGGACGTCAGCTTCGAGGTTCCGTGGGGCGAGGCCCTGGGCATCATCGGGCGCAACGGTGCGGGCAAGAGCACGCTCCTCAAGCTCCTGACCCGGATCACCGCTCCGTCCTCCGGCCGCATCGAGCTGGGCGGCCGGGTGGGCAGCCTGCTCGAGGTCGGCACCGGCTTCCACCCCGAGCTCACGGGACGGGAGAACGTCTACCTCAACGGCACGCTGCTCGGCATGCGGCGCAAGGAGATCCAGCGCCGGTTCGACGAGATCGTGGACTTCTCGGGGGTCGAGAAGTTCCTCGAGACCCCGGTCAAGCGCTACTCGTCGGGCATGTACGTGCGCCTCGCGTTCGCGGTCGCCGCGCACCTCGAGACCGAGATCCTCGCGATCGACGAGGTCCTCGCGGTCGGCGACGCCGAGTTCCAGGCCAAGTCGCTCGCCAAGATGCGCGACGTCGCGCGCGACGGTCGCACAGTGCTGTACGTGAGCCACCAGGCGCAGACGGTCTCCGCGTTGTGCACCCGGGCGATCTACCTCGACCAAGGCAAGCTCACCTACGCGGGCAACGTCGAGGACGCCCTCGCGGAGTACCGCAACAGCTTCACGAGCTTCCACGTCGCCCAGCAGGACGCGTCCCGACGTGCCGGCACCGGCGAGCTCCGCTTCACCGAGGCGACGATCGCCGAGGAGACCATGGAGCCCACCGAGGACAAGGTCATCGAGTTCGCGGTGAACGCCAACCCGGACCTCGTCGGCAGCTACTTCGTCTCGTGCCACGTCAACGACATGAACGGCAACATCGTCGTCCAGTGCGACTCGCGCCTCGTCGGCCTGTGGCTCGACCCGACCGTCCCGCAGCGCGGCGCACTGACCATCAAGGACCTGTGGCTCAAGCCGGGCAAGTACACGTACGACCTGTACGTGTGCAAGACCGGCATCCTCGACGCCTGGGAGGGCGCGGGGGCCTTCGAGGTCCTGCCCAACCCGCCGTACCCCGAGGTGACGTCCGACGAGGCGCTGACCCACGGCATGGTCCTGGCCGACTTCCAGTACGAGAGGTGGTGACGATGAGCAAGACCGTGATCACCCCGCCCGGGCGGTGGGACCTGCCGTCGGTCAAGGAGCTGTGGGAGGCCCGCGAGGTCCTCATCAGCTTCGGTCGGCGCGACGTCCTGCTGCGCTACCGGCAGACCGTGATCGGCGTCGCCTGGGTCATCCTGCAGCCGCTCGCCGCGGCCGGGATCTTCGCGATCGTGTTCGGTCAGGTCGCGGACCTGCCGAGCAACGGCGTCCCGTACTTCATCTTCGCCTTCGCGGGCCAGCTCGCGTGGAACGTGTTCAGCGGCGTCGCGAGCCGCTCGTCGTCCTCGCTCGTGGCGAACCAGTCGCTCGTGTCGAAGGTCTTCTTCCCGCGCATGCTCGTGCCGCTCTCGACGATCCTCGCGGTCCTCGTGGACTACGCCGTCGCGTTCGGGCTGTTCGTGATCCTGCTGTTCGTCTACGGGATCAACCCCGGCTGGCCCATCCTGCTCCTGCCGTTCTGGACGCTGCTGGCCGTGCTGCTGGGCGCCGCGATCGGGGTCGCGAGCTCGGCCGTCATGGTCAAGTACCGCGACGTCGGGTACGCCTTGCCCTGGGTCGTCCAGATCCTCATGTATGCGACCCCCGTCGCGTACTCGTTGGAGGCCGTCCCGGCGAACCTGCTGTGGATCTTCAACATCAACCCGCTCACGTGGCTGCTCGAGGGCTTCCGCTGGTCGCTGCTCGGCCAGGCAGCCCCCGAGGCGTGGCAGGTCGTCGCCCTGGTCGTGGTGTCGGGGCTCGCCTTCACGGGCGGCGCGCTGATCTTCCAGAAGCTCGAGCGTGGCTTCGCCGACGTGATCTGAGCCCGCCAGGAGGGATCTCGATGCAGCGATCCACGGACGCGGTCGACCGGCCGTACGTCCACGTCATCACGCCGGGCGACCACTACTCCCCGAGGACCGGCAGCGCTGTACCCACCGTCGTGGACGGCCTGGTCCGCGGCGCGTCCGCAGGGTCCGCGCCGTCGTCGGTCGTCGTGGCCCGTGGGACGTACCCGGACCGCTATCCCGGCGTGGACGTCGTCGAGTACCCCCAGGTCTCGGCGCGGCGCGCGGACCGCTACCTGGACGCCGCGTCGTCGCGCGTGGGCCTCCCCCGGTTCGGCGCCCGCCGCGCGTTCGCGGCCACCGTCCAGGACCAGGCGTCCTGGGCTCCGTCGTTCGTCCTGGCGCACAACGCCCCCCAGCTCGTCCCGCTCGTCGACCCGTCACGGCACCTTCCGGTCCTGTACGCCCACAACCAGCTCCTGCGCACCTACGGTCACCGTGAGCTGGCCCGCACGCTGGGTTCGGTGCACCGCATCGTCTGCGTCAGCAGCTTCCTGGCCGACGAGACGGTGTCGTTGCTCCCACGGCCGCTCCGGGACCGTGTCGTCGTCGTGCACAACGGGGTCGACGCCCCTGGCTCTCCCTCGGCCGAGCCCCGTCCTCGCGGCGAGCACCTCCACGTGGTCTTCGTCGGGCGCACCATCCCGGACAAGGGGGCCGACGTCCTCGTGGACGCCGTCCGCGAGCTCGCACGCGACGACGTGAAGCTCACGGTCGTCGGATCCGCGGGCTTCGACGCCGCAGCCCCTCTCACGCTCCACGAGAAGGACCTGCGACGCCGAGCATCGGGTTCGGCCTCCCCCGTGACGTTCACGGGCTTCCTTCCCCGTGGCCGGGTCCGGGAGATCCTGCGGACGGCCGACGTCGTCGTCGTGCCCTCGCGCTGGGCGGAGCCCTTCGCTCTCACCGCCCTCGAGGGCATGGCCGCGGGCGCCGCGGTCGTCGCCTCCGACATCGGGGGAGTCCCCGAGGCAGTCGGCTCGGGGGGTGTCCTCGTCCCGCCCGACGACGTGCGCGCACTCGCGCAGGCTCTGGCGGCTCTCGCGGACGACGACACGCTGCTCGCGCGGACCAAGATCGCCGGCGCCGCACGGGCCCACGAGATGGACTGGTCCCGTGCCCGCTCCCGCCTGGACGCGGTGCTCGGGAGCGCTCGTGCCCGGACCCCCGGGGCGGACGCATGAGCCCCGCGACCTCCCGGATCGTGCGGCTCGGCGACGTCACCCCTGCCGAAGCCGGACGGTGGGCCGATCTGGTCGACCGCGCGCTCGAGCCCAACCCGTTCCTCTCCCCCGCGTACCTGCTCTCGGCGGCCCGGCACCTCGCCCGTACCTCGGGGATCCTGCTCCTCGTCGTCGAGCGCGAGGATCGCATGATCGCGCTGCTCCCCCTCAGCCGCGCGGGCCGCTTCCACGGCACCCCCCTGCGGTACGCGACGACGGCCGGCGCCTTCCTCAAGGACGACGCACCGCTGTGCGCGCCGCTCGTCGACACCGAGCACGCGGAAGCAGCGCTCGACGAGCTGCTCGGTTTCCTCGCGGAGCGGCGCAACGGCATCCCCCCGCTCGTCGAGCTCACGCTCCTCCCGGGAAGCGGCGCGCTCCACGAGGCGCTCCACGACGCCTGCCTGCGCGCGAAGATCCCGATGCTCGAGCGGTCCCGGTTCGAGCGTGCCTTCCTCGACCGTTCGAGCGACGCGCCCCCTCCCCGGGACGCCCTGAGTCGGTCCAAGCGTCGACAGGTCGAGCGCCTGACCCGACGCCTCGAGGAGGCGACCGGATCGGCCCTGACCATGGAGGACCGCGGGGACGATCCCCGCGCCTTCGAGACCTTCGTCGCTCTGGAGGGTGCGGGCTGGAAGGGCGACGTCGACCAGGACGGCGGCGCCCTCCGGGTGACCCCGGGCGCGGTCGAGTGGTTCACCGACGTCACCGACGGGCTGCGCGAGCGCAAGAACCTCCGTCTGCTGACGCTCACAGCGGGCGACGACGTCGTGTACATGTCGTTGATCCTGGGCGCGGGCGGCTCGCTCTACTCCCTGATGGACACCTACGACGAACGGTTCGCGAAGTTCAGCCCCGGGGTGATCGGGCGGGTCATGGAGCAGGAGTTCGTCCTCGGCAGCACGACCGCGGACCGTTTCGACCCGTGCCTGCACCCCAAGAACGCCGGGCCCACCGGCCTCTACAGGGACCGACGTCCGCTCGTGGGAGTCGTGCTCGCGACACGCGGCCTCCTCCCCCGGCTCCTGATCCGGTCCGTCCCCACGCTCCGGCGGTTGCGCGGTCGGTTCGTCAGCCCGCCTCGCGAGTCCGCGGCGGAGGCGTCATGATCGGGGCGACTACCCGTGAAGGGCGCCCGACCATGGCATGGAACGACCGCGGGATCCTCGCCGCGACGCTGGGCCACACCGGCAGGGCCTGGACCGACGCCCCGTCCGACCCCGCACCGGCCGATCCCGAGTTCCTTCGACGTACCACCTATCTCGGCCCTGAGCTCGGCTTCGGGCACCCCGGCGAGGGCCCGCCCGCGGCCCTGTCGACCGCTCGCTGACTCACTTCTCCAGCTCCACGGGGCGATCGAGAGCCTTCTCTCGCACCCGTCATCTCATCGTGCAGCCCTGATGGGCTCTCCGCCGTGCGGCGTCTCGCGTGCGCCGCCTCTCGAACGGGTCTCCATGCCTACTCTCGACTCCTCCCCCCTGACCGTCCGGCTCGCCGCTGTCGCCACGCTCGAGGCCGACGACCTCGCCCGCTGGAACGACCTCGCCGAGCACGCCGTCGAACCGAACGTCTTCTACGGTCCGGACTTCCTCGTCCCGACCGCCGCACACTTCGACACCGGGCGGACCCTGCGGCTCGTGATCGTCGAAGCGGACGGCTCCTGGCTCGCGGTCATGCCCTACGAGATGGTCCCGGCGAACCGGCGCTGGCCGCACCGCCACGCGTCGAACGACGGGCCGATCCTCAACCAGTTCACGTCGTTCGGGCTCCCCCTGCTCCGCGAGCACGACCTCCGACGCTCGGTGACAGGACTCGTGCGCGCGCTCCGCCGGTTCTCGCACGAGCTCGGCGGCAGCATCGAGATGGCCTTCGTCTCGGGTGACGGTCCCGGGGGTGCGGCCCTCCAGCAGGCCTTCGCGGACCAGGGTGCGAGGCTCCACGTCTGGGGTGGGGACGAGCGCGCCGCGGTCCGCTTCGCCGAGGTGGACGCTCCGGAGCCGCTCGGCTACCTGCCGAGGTCCCGCGCCAAGGCCGTCCGGCGGCGGGCCCGCCGCCTCACCGAGGCCCTGGGTGCCCCTGCCGACCTCGACGCGCTCTCGCTCGATCCCCTCGACGACCCAGCGGCCTTCCTGGCGTTCGAGCTCGAGACGTGGAAGGCCGATCCCGACCGGGACGGCCCGGGATTCTCCCGCCTGCGGCAGGGGCCCGAGTGGTTCTCCGACGTCTTCGCCGCACACGCGGCCAAGGGGCGCGCGACCCTCGTGGCGCTGCGCCCGGCCGGCGAGACCCTGTACATGGCGGCCTTCCTCCGGTCGGGCAGCACCCTCTTCGCCTGGTACGACGAGTACTCCGAGTCCTGGGCGCAGTACGCGCCGGGAGTCCTCGGCCGGTTGCTCACGGTCAGGAGGTTCGCTGCCGACACCGACCTCGACCTGCTCGACTCGTGCATGCACCCGTCGCTCTACCCTGACCAGAACGAGCTCTATCCCTCGCGCCTGCGCACGGTGTCCTTCACCGCAGCGCTGGGCCGGTGGCCAGGGCAGCTGTTGCTGCGCGAGATCGTGGCCCTGGGGCACGGTCGTCGCGCGCTCGCCCGCCGTGTCCGCGCGGCCCGGGGTTCGCGCGGGGACCGTGCCCGCCCGGGCGAGGTCAGGCAGGGGGCGGGGTCTGGGTCCTGAGCGCGGTGACCTCGGCAGCCGTCAGTGCGCGGTCGTAGAGCCTGACGCCGTCGACGGCCCCCTTGAGCGGGAGCGTTCCGCCGGGCTGCCCGCCCAGGAGCAGCGGCAACGTGTTGACCCCGACCGCCCCCGGTCCAGCGGCCGAGCCCTGCTCGACGCCGTCGACGTACAGCCGCATGCGCTGCCCGTCGTACGTTCCCACGAGGTGGACCCACGTGGTCCCGTCCGAGGGGTAGGTCGACGTGGCGTTGACCCGGTAGGTGTCACCTGACGTCGCCTGGTTGAGGCGGAGGAAGGCCTTGCCCGCACTGGACAGGCCCAGCTCGAACCCGTCGGTCGCGCTCGGCGAGGCCTTCTTGACCACGTACTGGGTCGCGACCTGCTCGGGCCGCACCCAGGCGGCGACGGTCAGGGCCGACGAGACGTCGAGCGCGTCCGCGTCGGGGATCGAGACCTTGCCCGTCGCGCCGTCGAACCGCAGGGCGGAGCGACCGCCGGAGGTGACCCACGTGGTTCCTCCGGACAGGGCCCCCGCGTTCCCCCAGCCCGACGTGTCCGCCGCGCTGAGCCCCGTACCCTCCTCGAGGTCCCAGGCCCCCCGCAGACCGTCGGCCGGGGTCACCTTGACCGTCGCGGTGGCGGGGGACGACCAGAGCCCGTTCGCGCCGACGCGGAACGTGAAGGTCGCGGTCCCCACGTAGCCCGCGGCGGGCGTGTAGGTGAACGCGCCCGTGGCCGCGTTCGTGACCGCCACGGTGCCCGACGACGGAGCGGCGACCACCTCGAACGTCAGCGCACCGCCGCTCGGCGAGCTGCCCGCGAGCGTGCCCGTGACCGCGGCACCGATCGTGGTCGAGGCAGCGACGTCCTGCGCGACGGGCGGCAGGGCAGGCTGCTCGACCGACTCGTGGAGCGCGGCGACCTGGGCTGCGGTCAGCGCGCGGTCGAAGAGACGCACCGAGTCGACCGCACCCTGGAAGGGATACAGGCCGTCGGGCTGCGCGCCGATCGTCAACGGGAGCGTGTTGACCCCGACCGACGCGGGGCCCGCGACGTTCCCCTGCTCGACCCCGTCCACGTAGATCCGCAACCGCTGTCCGTCGTACGTCCCCGCCAGGTGCACCCACGTGCTCCCGTTCGTCGGCAGGACCGACGTCGCATTCGCCCGGAACGTGTCACCCGACGTCTTCTGGTTGACCCGCAGGAACGGCTTCCCCGCACTCGAGATCCCCAGCTCGTACCCGTCGGACGACCCCGACACCGCCTTCTTCACCACGTACTGCGTCGCGTGCCGCTCCGGGCGCACCCACGCCGAGACCGTCAATGCCGACGACACGTCCAGCGCCTCGGAGGCGGGAACCGACACCTTGCCGGCGGTGCCGTCCAGCCGGACCGCCTTGCCGTCCGTCCCGGTCACCCAGGCGGCCCCGCCGGACAGGGTGCCGGTCTGCCCCCAGCCCGAGGAGTCGGCGGTCGTGGTCCCCGTCCCCTCGTCGAGCTCCCACGCACCCCGGATCCCCGCGGCCGAGGTCACGCGCACGGTCTGCGTCGCGACGTTCGACCACGTCGTCCCGGCCTTGACGCGGAAGGTGAAGGTCGTCGTCCCGACGTAGCCCGCGGCGGGCGTGTAGGAGAACGCTCCCGTGGCCGCGTTCGTGACCGCCACGGTGCCCGACGACGGAGCGGCGACCACCTCGAACGTCAGCGCACCGCCGCTCGGCGAGCTGCCCGCGAGCGT
>NZ_JBHXBO010000001.1:0-19031 GCF_042726775.1 Oerskovia sp. NPDC060287 | reverse complement strand
CGTGCCCGTGACCGCGGCACCGGTCGTGGTGGTGGAGGCCCCGTCGGTCGCGACCGGGGTCGTGGGCACGGGGCCGCCGCCCTGGACGAGCTCGGCGACCTGGGCCGCGGTGAGCGCCCGGTCGGACAGGCGCACCGAGTCGACCGCGCCCTGGAAGGGATACAGGCCGTCGGGCTGGGCACCGATCGTCAACGGGAGCGTGTTCACGCCCACCGACCCGGGGCCCGCGACGTTCCCCTGCTCGACCCCGTCCACGTAGATCCGCAACCGCTGCCCGTCGTACGTCCCCGCCAGGTGCACCCACGTCCCGTTCGTCGGCAGCACCGACGTCGCATTCGCCCGGAACGTGTCACCCGACGTCTTCTGGTTGACCCGCAGGAACGGCTTGCCGGCGCTCGAGATGCCCAGCTCGTAGCCGTCCGCCGATCCCGACACGGCCTTCTTCACGACGTACTGGGTCGCCGTCCGCTCCGGGCGCACCCACGCCGACACCGTCAACGCCGACGACACGTCCAGCCCGTCCGCGTCCGGTACCGAGACACGGCCCGTCGACCCGTCGAGGCGCACGGCCTTGCCCGCCTTGCCCATGACCCAGCTCGTGCCCCCGGTCAGCGTGCCCTGGAAGCCCCAGCCCGAGGAGTCCGCCGTGAGCACGCCCGCGCCCTCGTCGAGCTCCCACGTGCCCCGGGTCCCGGCCACCGCCGTGACCCGCACGCTCTGGGTCGCGACGTTCGACCACGTCGTCCCCGCCTTGACGCGGAACGTGAAGCTCGTGGCCCCCACGAAGCCCGCGGCAGGCGTGTACGTGAACGCCCCCGTGGCGGGGTTCGTCACCGTCACCGTGCCCGCCGACGGAGCAGCGACCACCTCGAACGTCAGCGCACCGCCCACGGGCGACGCCCCCTTGAGGGTCCCTGTCGCAGCGACCCCCACGGACGTGGCCGTCAGCCCCGCCGTGGCGACCGGGCCGCGCGGGTCGACCCACGGCAGCCGAGCCGTGCCTGCGGTCGAGCTCGAGGCCGCCATGACGAGCGTCGCGCCCGGCACGTTCTGCTTGGCTCCCGTGACGTTGTTGTACGTCCCGTCGAGCACGGTCTTGGCGCTCTGGGAGAAGCTGATCGACGCGAGCGGCGTCACCTTCTCGATGATGTCGTCGAGGACCTCGCTGTGCGTGTAGACGACGCGCAGGAGGCCCGTCGCCTCGTCGATCTCGACGATCGGACGGGTGCCCAGGCGGTCGACCTCGTACAGCGGGTCCCACGTGCCGTTCGGACGACGGACCAGGAGCCCGATGACCGTGGCGCCCTGCGAGTCGTACGAGGTCTTGACCGCGGCGTAGAGCGTCCCGTCGGACGCGACCGCGACGTTCATGTGGTCGTCGGCCATGCCGTCACCGAGGTTCAGGGCCGAGGACTGTGCGGGCTTCTCGTCGGCCGTCCAGGTCTGCGGGTCCGTCCCGTCGACGTGGGTCCGGAAGCCGAAACGCTTGGTGCTCTGGTTGGACCAGAGCACCCCGATCTTCCCGCCGGGAAGAGCCGTGACCATGCCGATGTCGTCGTCCAGGACGCCTGAGACGACCGTGACGGGGGCGGAGAACGTCGTGTACGGAGCATCGCTGTAGCGCGCCTGGATGCTCGTGCTGGTGTCCGCGACGAGCCACAGCCGCCCGGTCGAGTCGACGTCGATCGTGCCGGTCTCGCTCCCCGGGAGCGAGACCGTGGTCGCCGTCGTGCGCTGAGACCACGGCTGGTAGGTGTTCGACGAGGCGACGTGCTCGAGCGAGACGAGCGACGTCGTCGGGCCGTGGAGGAGGACGTGCACGACGTCGCCGACGACCTTGGCGTCCGCCCGCACGTCGGTGCGGTCCGAGATCCGCACCACGTTGGTCCAGGTGGCCGAGGTCTGGTCGTAGCGCCAGACCCACGTCCCCGCCGGTGTCGTGCTCGTCGAGGCGAGTGCAGCCCACCAGGTGTCGTGCGCGAACCACAGCTTGGACTGCGGCTTCTCACCCGTGTTGCCGCTCAGCGGGACGGCCGTCGTGGTCAGCGCCGTGTCCGCGGCCAGGGCGCTCGGACCGCTCGGCGCCGAGTCGGTCGCCGGAGCCGGGACCTGCCACGCCAACGTCACGAGCCCCGGCTCGCCGGCCTTGGTACCCACCTCGACGAGGTACTCCTCGCCCTCGACCGAGTCGAAGGTCACCTGCGACGTCGCGACGTCACCGTCGTCGTCGTTCGACGCGACGACGGTCTTCGGTGCTGCGGCGCGGCGCACGGCGACCGTGGTGTCGAGCTCGCTGCCGCTCGTCGAGAAGCTGATGCGGCCCGACTCGGGAGCCGTCCACCGCCACCACAGCGACCTCGCGACCGTCGTCGGGGTCTCAGGGCCGGCGCCGTCCGCCGAGAAGTTCGGGGCGACGTCCTGCCCGACGAGCCCGCCGATCTCTCGGCCCTCGGCCGTGGTGTCCCCCTGGACCGTGGTCACAGGAACGTCCCCGGGGGCTGCTGCAGATGCTGCTCGGACGTCCCCGGAGACCACCGATCCGGCCGTCGCGAGGACGAGGACGCCGACCACGAAAGGAGCGACGATCCTCACCACGGAGTGGCGAGCCGTCGCGGGTCGACGGTGAGATCCGTCAGAGCGTGCCATCTTCATCGATCCTGTCCGGAGTCTCGTGCGGTGCATCCGCACGCCGCGGCGACTGCCCGCGGCGCGCCCCCGGAGCGGCCACCACCTCCTATCGAACCATCGGGGCGTGAGCCGGGGGTAGCCGGTCCCAGAAGTTCACCCGGGCGAGACGCGCCTCCCCGCGCGTCGAAGCCCGACGGCGGTCGGCACGTGTGCGTTACTGTCGCGCCATGAACCGTCCCGGCAGCGACCTCGACCCTGCGCAGACCGAACGCGTGGACCGGACCCCGGTGACCTCCTACGACCCCGCCCGGCTGACGTACCGGTGGACACCGGAGATCGGCGCGTTCAGGCACCAGCTGGACCGCGACCTCCAGCTTCTGGTCGTGTGGTCGGGCGGCCGCGAGCACGAGCGAGAGATCCTCGATCTCGTCGCCGCCGACTTCACGGTCCTCGCGCAGCTCGAGGTGCGGTGGAGCGCCGAGAAGATGGTCAACAACTTCGAGCGCCTCTACGGGCAGACCCTCTGGGGGACGTCGCCCAAGCACGAGGAGGTCGGTGACGGCCCGTTCCTCCTGCTGGTCCTCGAGGACCACGCGCCGGCCTACTCCTACCGCCAGAACGTCTCGGGCTACGTCGAGCTCACCAACGTCAACATCGCCCGGGTCAAGAGGGCCGCACGCGACCTCACCGGCGGGTATCGGATCCACTCGAGCAACAACGTCCGCGAGTTCTTCCGCGACGCGACCCTGATCCTGGGTCCCGAGCGGCTGACCGAGATCCTGACGCGGACGAACCCCCTCGACGGCGTCACGGTCCTGGCCGAGGACCTCGTGGGCAGCGATGGGTGGGAGAGCCTCGATGCCCTCTTCCGCACGGTTCGGCTCACCTCCGAGTACGTGGTCCTGCGCAACTTCGAGGAGCTGCCCGGGGCGCTCGAGGAGGACCACGAGATCGACGTCCTGTGCAGGGACCAGACCGACTTCGCCGCGGTGCTCAACGCGACCGAGGTGTATCCGGGACCCGAGGGCGCGCAGTTCCGCACGCTGGTCGGAGGCGACGAGGTCTTCTTCGACACCCGGCACGTGGGTGACGGGTACCTCGACGCCGAGTGGCAGCGCGAGATCCTCGCCCGCCGCGAGTGGCGCGACGGTCTGGTGGCGGTCCCCCGTCACGACGACCACCTCTTCTCGCTGCTGTACCACGCGAAGGTGCAGAAGCCGGCCGTCAAACCCGTCTACGTGACCCGGCTGGCGGAGCTCGCGCTCGAGGTCGGACTTCCCGAGGAGACGGCCCGGACCCTCACGGACGACGCGGTGGCCGCGTCGCTGCTCGACGGCTACCTGGCCGGTCACGACTTCACCGTCCCGCTGCCCGACGACCCGGCGGTGCACCGCAACGGCGCGTTCCTGGCCCGCTTCCGGCTCACGGTGCTCGCCGACCCGCCGCTCAAGGTCGCGACGGCAGAGATCTGGCAGTCGGCCAAGCGCAGCCGGGCTGCGCAGACCCTGGGCCGGTCCCGTGTCGTCCGGGGCGCCTACCGCCGCGTGCGCTCGGCGTTCCACGCCCTCAAGGATCGCGTGTCCTGAGACGGCCACGAACGGGTCCTCCGGGATTTCGCCCGCTCGTCCGGCTGCTCGACGTGGACCGCGCCGAGCGCTCCCCGCTACCGTTGCCGCTATCGATCGTGGGGGTCCGCGAGCGCAAACCCGAGTCGAGGAGTCGTCATGAGCATGCCTGCCGTCCAGGAGGAGGGCCCGCGACGCTCGCTCGTCCATCGCGTCGTCGATCGCGCGCGGATGGTGTACATCTTCGGCAGCCCCGTCGGTGCGACCTTCGTGAAGGCGACGGATCGTTCGGTGACCGTCTACACGTCGCACCGGGGTCGGCCCACCGTCTCCAAGTACTTCGCTCGTACGCGTGTCGGGAAGGACGCCTTCCTCGCGGAGAAGGCCACGGGAGACCTGTTCGGTCACCGACCGTGGCGCATGCCCGTGGTCACGTGGCACAAGCGCGGGTTCACGGTGCCACGACTGCCGGACGACGCCCGGCTGGACGTGGCCGGGCAGCAGCTCTCGCGCGAGGAGCGCGTCGCGCTCGGAGCGTGGACCGTCGACGTCCTGCTCGAGATCTACCTCACGGGGAACCTGCACGGAGACCTGCAGCCGCACAACATCTGGTTGCTCGACGGCAGGCCCGTCGTGACCGACTTCGAGACGTTCGGTCCGCGGACCCTCGGCATCCCGTTCCTGGACTCCGGAGACATCACGGGCAACGACCCTCGTCCTCGGGACCGGAGCCTCGACCCGGCGTTCGACCCCGAGGACGACTGGTCGTTCCACCACATGCTCGGGGTGACGCTCGAGGACGCGGTCGACGCGCTCCGGCCACGGCTCGTGGCCGCGAGCGCCTCGTCCCCCGACGCCCGCGCGAAGCTCGAGGCGCTCGACGGGGTCCGGACCTGACGGTCACCGCGGTCACGCCCGTCCCGTAGCATTCGCTGCACCGCCACCAGCACGTCCGCAGGCGCCGTCCGTGTCCTGGACGACCAGAGAGGGTCAGACCATGGCCGAGTCCCGGCAAGGCGCAGGTCGCGCCACCGCCCGTCGTCCACAGCGCGGGATCGTGGTCCGTCGGCGCGACATCGAGAGCACTCCTCCGCCCGTGGGAGGCCGTTTCACCGACGTCGCCTACACCCGCCTGCCCCTGCCCCGTCTCGCGACCAGGGCACTGGGGACGTTCTGCGTCAACACGCCGGACCGCGTCGTGTCGATCACCTACGACGACGGTCCGCACCCCGAGCACACCCCGCGCCTCCTCGACCTGCTCGCTTCGCGCGGGGCCACGGCGACGTTCTTCGTCCTCGCCCGGCAGGTCCGAGCGCACCCGGAGATCGCGCGGCGCATCGTCGCGGACGGGCACGAGCTGGCCCTCCACGGGCAGGACCACAGGTCGCTGCTGACGATGGGCGACGCCGAGGCCGTCCGGTACGTCCGCGAGGCGAAGGACGAGGTCGAGTCCCTCGTGTCGGCACCGCTCGTCTCGTTCCGGCCTCCGTACGGTGCGCACACGGTCCGTCAGGCGCACGGCATCGCCGGCCTGGGGCTCGACGTCCTGATCTGGTCCGGGGACGCGTTCGACTGGGTCGACGACGAGGAGGACCGCATCGCCGAGCGTGCGCTGTCGACGGTCTTCCCGGGGAGCATGCTCCTCCTCCACGACGACCGCGGCGATCCCGAGACGCTCGCTCCTGACGAGACCTTCCCGGCCTTCGACCGCACCGAGGTGCTCGGGCTCGTGCTGGACCGTCTGTCGGCGGACGGGTACCGGACCCTGACGGCGCACGACCTCGTGACCACGTACCAGCCCGTGATGAGCATGGCCCGCGAGAGGATGCGAACGTCGTGACCACTCCCCCCAGCACGACCGACCGTCCCGAGCTCTCGGTGATCATCCCGGCGTACGACGCCGAGTCGACGCTCGGGGTCCAGCTCGACGCGCTGCTCGCGCAACGTCCCGCCTGGCCCTGGGAGGTGATCGTGAGCGACAACGGCCCGAGCGACGGGACCCGGCGGCTGGTCCAGGAACGGGCCGCACGCATGCCCGAGCTGCGGCTGGTCGACGCGTCCGCTCGCCGCGGGCCGAGCGCCGCGCGCAACATCGCCGTCGGTCAGGCACGGGCCGCTGCCCTCGCGTTCTGCGACGCGGACGACATGGTCGCGGACGGTTGGGTCGAGGCGGTCCATCGAGCGCTCGGCGAGCACGAGTTCGTCGCGGGTCCTTTCGAGGGGGCGCGGCTCAACAGCGACCTGAAGTCGTCGGTCACGTGGACCGCGCAGACCGACCGGCTCACGGTCAAGCCCGGCCTGGAGCAGTTCGTGACCGCGGGCTCGGGGAACATGGGTGTGCGCAAGGCGGTCTTCGACGAGGTGGGCGGCTTCTTCGAGGGCGCCCGGACGGCCGAGGACGACGACTTCTGCATCAGGGTCCAGCTCGCGGGCCACGACCTCGTGTTCGTCCCGGACATCGTGCTGCACGTCCGGCGGCGGGACGGCCTGCGGAACGTCGCTCGCCAGTCCTTCGCGTACGGTGCCGGCGAGCGCTGGCTGAGCCGGCGCTACTCGCTGCTCCTCGGGGACGCGTCGGCCCCGGTCCAGGACGCACCGTCGACGGGAGCGGTCCCTGACCCGTCCTCGGGCGACTCCTCACCGTCCCGCGAGCGGGCCGATGGCGCCGTGGACCGCCTCGCCGCCCTCGCCCGCCGGGGGCGGGCGCTGGTCGTGCGTGGCGTCGGGTTCGTCGGCAAGGCGTTCCGCAAGGCGTCCACCGTGCGGCACCCGGGAGACCTGTCCGACCTGGTCTGGAGGGTGAGCTGGAGTGCCGGGTGGCGGTTCGGGCACGTCCCGCCGGCCCCGCCGATCGTCCCGCCCGCGCACTGGAACGAGGGGCGCTCCTAGCGTTCCCGGGCCACCAGTCGCCGCACGCGTTCGCGCACCCAGTCGACCGGCGCCGTCGGCGCGAACCTCGCCGCCCACGCGACGTGCCCGACCGCGGCCCCGGGACGGCGGTCCGAGAGATCTGCGCGTGCCGCGCGCGCCGCGCTCCACGCCGCGAAGCGGTCGTTGGCGCGCAGCCGGTCGCGGTAGGCGGCGTCGAGGTCCGTCCTGCCGGCAGAGCGCGCCAGCGAGCGCCGCTCGCGCAGGATCACCCGGATGCCGGCGGCCAGGTCGCGGTAGGCCCGCGTGGTGTTGCCCGGGTGGTAGCGGTAGTCGACCAGGACGTCGTCGACGAAGACGAACGGCCCGAGCATCGCGGCCGCGAGGACCAGGTCGAGGTCCTCCCCCTGGCGGTACGCCGGGTCGAACCCGCCCACGGCGTCGAACGCGTCCCGGCGGATCACGAGGTTCGGCAGCATGATGCCCGTCCGCCCCCGCACGACGTCGCGCGCGTCACGCGCGGCGCGCTGGTCCGCGGCCACGACCTGCGCGCCCGCAGGGTCGATCGTCCGCATCCCGCAGTAGCCGATCACGGCGTCGGGGCGGCCCGCCAGCGCCTCGACGGTCAGCCTCAGCCGGTCGGGGTGCCAGCGGTCGTCGTCGTCGAGGAACGCGAGCAGCTCGCCCTGCGCCTGCCGGACACCGGCGTTGCGCGCCGCGGACACTCCCGACGGATCGAGGCGCAGGACCGTCCCCGTCCCCGCCGACGCGACGAGTCCCTGGATCTCGGACGGGTCGGGCGAGCCGTCGTCGACGACGACGAGCTCGACGTGCGGGTACGTCTGGGCCGCGACCGAGGCGAGGGCCTCGGTCAGGAAGGGGCCGCCACGGTTCGTGGCGAGCACGACGCTCACCAGGGGTTCGTCGGCAGCGCGTTCCGGCACGAGGCTCCTCGGGGCGATCTGGGTGAATTCGGTGGCACGACGGGGGCAGCGACCGTCCGCTGGGGGACAATCTCCCACATGAGGATCCTCCGCGTCTCGCACAGCGCCGTCGTCGACGCGTGGCGCGAACGTGAGCGCGCGCTGCGTGCGCTGGGCCTCGACGTGCACCTGCTGTCGGCGCGGTCGTGGGACGAGGGCGGGTCGACGGTCCCGCTCCGTCCCCGGCCGGGCGAGCCGGTCCGGGGCGTGCGCACCCTGGGGTCTCATCCTGCGCTGTTCGTCTACGCGCCGGGCCCGATCTGGCGCGCGCTCGGCGATTCCTGGGACGTGCTCGACCTCCACGAGGAGCCGTTCGCCCTCGCGACCGCCGAGATCCTCGCCCTGCGCTGGCTCCGCGCGCACCTGCCCGGCAGCGCCGGGCGCCCAGCGCCTCCCTACGTCCTGTACTCGGCGCAGAACATCCCGAAGCGCTACCCCTGGCCCTTCCGGGCCCTCGAGGGCGCAGCGCTGCGCGGAGCCGCGGCCGTGTCGGTCTGCAACGAGGCCGCGGCACGCATCGTCCGCGCCAAGGGTGCGCGCGGGGTCGTGGAGGTCGTCCCGCTGGGCGTGGACCTCACGGTCTTCTCACCTGTCGCCACGCCCGCCGCGCCCGACGACGTCACCTCGGTCCCCGCCCCGGGTCACCTCGACGCCCCCTCGGCCGGGCAGGACACCGGAGAGCAGCCCTCGGCCGGCCCGGTGCACGTCGGCTACGCGGGCCGTCTGGCCCCGCACAAGGGTGTCGACGTGCTCCTGGCCGCGGTCGAGGGCGACGACCGCCTGCACCTCACGCTCGCAGGCGACGGGCCCTCGGCCCCTGCGCTTCGTGACCGGGCCCGACCGCTGGGCGACCGGGTCCGCTTCGTCGGTCCGCTCTCGGGCGAGGACCTGGTCACGTTCTACCGGTCGCTCGACGTCCTGGCCGTGCCCTCGCTCGACACACCGGGGTGGGTCGAGCAGTTCGGCCGGGTCGCGGTCGAGGCCATGGCCTGTGGAACCCCGGTCGTGGCGAGCAGCTCGGGCGCCCTGCCCGACGTGGTGGGCGGCGCCGGCCTCCTGGTGCCTCCGGGTGACCCCGTGGCTCTGCACGACGCCCTCGTGCGCGTCGTCGACGAACCCGGCCTGGCCCGGTCCCTCCGCCGCCAGGGCGCGACCCGCGCTGCCACGTGCGCCTGGCCAGAGGTCGCCCGCCGCTATCGGTCGATCTACGACGGGGCGGCCGCGGGCGCGCCCCCCACGGGCGGTTCCGCCGGCGTCCCCTCCCAGGGTGCCCCACCGCCGTCGGGCAGCGTGGAGCGCCTGCCCCCCGAGGTGGTCCTCGTCGCGTACGGGTCGCCCGACCTGGTCCGCGAAGCGCTCGCCCCGCTCGTGGGCAGGCTCCCGCTCACGGTCGTCGACAACTCCTCGCTGCCCGCGATCCGGGAGGTCGCCGAGACCGCCGGCGCACGCTACCTCGACCCAGGCCGCAACGGCGGGTTCGCCGCCGGGGTCAACCACGGGCTCCGGCACCGCCGGTCACCCGGCGCCGACGTCCTCCTGCTCAACCCGGACGCGGTCGTGTCGCCCCAGGACGTCCTGACGCTCCAGGCCCGCCTGCACGGGGCCCCGGGCATCGCGAGCGTCGGGCCGGCACAGGTCGACGGGGACGGAGCGAACGCGCGCGTCGTGTGGCCGTACCCGTCGCCCGCCGGGACCTGGATCGAGGCGGTCGGCCTCGGAGCGCTGCGCCGTACACCCGCGGACCGGTCCTTCGTCATCGGCTCCGTGCTGCTGCTGAACGCCGACGCGATCGAGGAGGTCGGGCTCTTCGACGAGAACTTCTTCCTCTATGCCGAGGAGACCGACTGGGCCTACCGCGCGACCCTCCAGGGACGTCGGCACCTGGCCGTCCCCGAGGTGCGGGCGCTGCACCTGGGCGGAGCGACGAGCAGCGATCCCGCACGCCGCGAGACGCACTTCCACGCGTCCCAGGAGAGATATCTGCGCAAGCACTTCGGTGCGGCGGGTTGGCACCTCGCGCGGGCCGGCGTCCTCGCCGGTTCGGTCGCCCGGGGTGTCGCTCTGCGAGGCGAAGGACGCGCTGCTGCACGTCGTCGGGTCTCGCTGTACCTCCGCGGTCCGCTCAGCGCGGAGGCCGCCATGGCACGGGCCGTCCCGTCGACCGAGGCGTCGCCGTGATCCGCCGCTCCCTCTCCTGGGTCGGCGGGGCCGTCGCCGTCGCCGCCGTCCTGGTGGCCGTCGGGTTCCTCGTCCCGGGCTACAGCGCGATCGCCGTGGCGGTGGCGGCGCTCGTGCTCGTCGTCGGGATGACGATCTACGAGCCCGCGGCCCTGCCGATCCTCGCCATGCCGGCCATGGTGGTCGTCGAACGCGTCGGCGGCGACGCGGTCAACCTCTCCCTCAGCGACTTCGCGCTCTTCGGCGCGTTCTGGTTCGCCCTCTTCTTCACGCAACGGCCGCTCTCGCGACCCATGCGCTCGCTGCTGTGGCTCTCCGCGCTCTACCAGGTCGCGACGCTCTTCACCGTCATCGCGAACCCCTACACCGCGAACACCGTCGAGTGGTTCCACGCCTGGCTCTCGGTGGGCGGGGCGCTCCTGGTCGGCTGGGCCGTCGGGAGGGCGGGACGCGCCCGGCTCGGGCTGACGCTGTTCATGATCCCGTGCCTCGTGATCGCCGCGCTGACGTGCGTCACCGCTCTCCAGCAGCTCGCGGCCGGCAACACCGGTCCCGTGTACCTCGAGATCCCGTTCGCGATGCACAAGAACTTCATCGGCTGCGTGCTCGGGAGCGCGGCGCTCCTGGCCTATGCCCGGCCGTGGTGGGTGGGCTGGCCCAAGACCTTCGCCTTCCCCGCGTTCTGGCTCTGCGGCCTCGGGGTCCTGGCGTCGCAGTCGCGCCAGGCGTTGATCGGGCTGGCGATCGGCGTCGTCCTCATCACGCTGCGCTCCGACCCCGACCGCAAGCGCTCCAAGCTGATCCTGCTCGCCGCGATCCCCGCGGTCTACTTCGTGTGGACCGCCGTCCAGGAGCAGCTCGCGTCCAAGGACCAGTTCAACTCGGCCTACCAGCGCCTCACCTGGTACGAACAGGCCATCGACGTCTGGGAACGCAGCCCGTGGGTCGGCGTCGGTCTGCGGTGGTGGGTCGCGAACCGCACCGAGTACACCTTCCAGCCGCCGAACGCCGAGCTCGAGGTCCTCACCTCCGCGGGGATCGTCGGCGTCGTCGCGTTCCTCGTCCTGTTCTTCGGCTCGCTCGTCGTGCTGTGGCGCATGAACCCCCGTTTCGGCACGCTCGCGTTCTCTGTCCTGCTCATGCGCTTCATCCAGGGGCAGTTCGACCTCTTCTGGGTCTCGGTCCAGGTGTCCGTGCCGTTCCTCATCGTCGGCGTGTGCGTGGGGGCCGACGCGTACGCCGAGTCGCGCCGCGCGGCCCGCGACGAGGCCGACGCCACGCTCCCGGTCGACGACCTGCGGTCCGTCGAGGAGATGATCGACGCCGCCGGGACGGTCCGACGCATGGCGCTCACCGCCCCCGACCCGAAGGAACCGACCACGTGAGAGTTCTCCATGTCGTGCAGTCCGACGCCTTCGCAGGGGTCGAACGGCACGTCGCACGGCTGGCACGAGCCCAGGCGGCGAGCGGTGACCGGGTCGTCGTCGTGGGCGGTCACGTGGGCCGGATGATCGAGACCATCGACGACACCTCGGTGCACGTCCTGCCCGCGGGGTCCCTCGGACAGGTCGTCCGGACGCTTCGAGGGACCGCACGCGGTGCGGACGTCGTGCACGTCCACATGACCTCGGCCGAGATCGCCGCCGCCCTGGCGTCCCTCGTCTCCCCGCGGCTGCCGCCGGTCGTCTCGACCCGCCACTTCGCCAGGCCTCGAGGCAGCGGACCCGCAGCGGGGCTCACGGCCGCGGTCGCCCGGACCCCCGTCCGTGCACAGATCTCGATCAGCCAGTACGTCGCCGACCAGGTCGACGGCGACAGCGTCGTCGTCCACCCAGGCATCGACGACCGGCCCGACGGCCCGGGCGCCGCCGGACGGGACAGGTCCGTGCTGCTCGTCCAGCGGCTCGAGCCGGAGAAGCGGACCGACCTCGGCATCCTCGCCTTCTCGGCGTCCGGTCTTCGCGACCACGGGTGGCAGCTCCTCGTGGCGGGCGAGGGGTCGCAACGGTCGAGGCTCGAGGAGCTCGTCGCGCACGAAGGGCTCGGCGAGCAGGTCCGTTTCCTCGGGTCCCGGTCGGACGTCGACGAGCTGATGCGACGAGCCGCCGTCCTGCTCGCACCGTGCCCGGTCGAGGGCCTCGGGCTCAGCGTCCTCGAAGCGATGTCGAACGGGCTGCCCGTCGTCGCTGCCGGGGCCGGTGGGCATCTGGAGACCCTCGCGGGGCTCGACCCGCTCGCGCTCCACCCACCCACCGACGTCGTGCAGGCCGGCGCCAACCTGGCGACGCTCGGCGCCTCGACGACCCGGCGCGACGCCTACGGCGAGGCGGCTCGTGAGGTGCAGCGGGCCCGCTTCACCCTCCGATCCCAGGTCGAGGGCACGGCGGCCGTCTACCGCACCGTGCTCCGGCCGGCCTGACCTCGATGTCCGAACCCCAGGAGCGACCCGACGTGACCGGCACGAACGACCACACGGTCCACGAGCTCGTCGTGGTCTCGCTCGAGAGCTGGGACATCGTGTGGCGACGCAACCAGTACCTCGTGACCGAGCTGCTGCGCGCCGACCCTCGCCTCCGGGTCCTCTTCGTCGAGCCGGCGGCCGACCCGCTCCACGAGATACGGCGAGGATTCCGCCCACGGCCCGGAAAGGGTCTTCGACGGGCAGAGCCCCTCGAGGGCGTCGGGCAGGACCAGCTGTGGCTCTACCAACCGACCAAGGTCCTCCCCCGTCGGATCGACCCGCGGGTCGACTCCCGGCTCGCGGCGCTCGTCCGTCGAGCCGCGCGGAGGACCGGGCTCGGTCGTCCCGTCCTGTGGGTCAACGACCCCGCGGCCGCGACACTCGTCCAGGAGACCGACTGGCCCTCGCTCTACGACGTGACCGACGACTGGTTGGCAGCCGACCGGGCACCCGAGATCCGCCGTCGGCTCATCGCGGACGAGACCTTGCTGCTCGCCGCGTGCGACGAGGTGACCGTCTGCTCTCCTCACCTGGCCGCGAGCAAGGGGGCGGAGCGAGCAGTCACGCTCATCACCAACGGCGTCGACGTCGAGCGCTACCGGCAACCCCGACCACGCCCCCAGGACCTCCCGCAGGGGCCCGTCGCGCTCTACCTCGGAACGGTCCACCGGGACCGCTTCGACCTCGACCTCGTCCGCCGGACCGCGCTCGCGACGGCCGGAGCGGGGAGCGTGGTCGTCGTCGGGCCCGTCCTCGATCTCACGAGCCAGGAGTACGAGGACCTGGCTGCCGCCGGGACGAGGCTCCTCGGGGCCCGGCCGTGGACCGAGGTGCCGGCCTACCTCCAGCACGCGACCGTGCTCCTCGTCCCGCACCTCGTCGACGACTTCACGGACAGCCTCGACCCGCTCAAGCTCTACGAGTACCGCGCCGTGGGACGCCCCGTGCTGGCGACCCCTGTCGCCGGGTTCCGGGACGCGCAGGACCCGCGGGTCACGGTGGCCGACCCCGAGGACTATCCGGAGGCCGTCCGGTCCGCGCTGACGACGACCGCCACGACCGACGTCCACCAGGACGACGACATCCCGACCTGGGACGCACAGGGCAGGACGATGCGCGACGTCATCGAGCGCGCCCGGCTCGCGACCAGACCCCGCTGACGACCTCTGCCGTCCTTCCCGCCGAGTATCTCCGCCGCGCGACGATCGCTGCGCGTGCCGCCCGTCGCCGCGCCTCGTCCGGCGCGTCCAGGACGGCGAGGACGCCTTGCGCGAGCGAGGCCGCGTCTCCTGGTTCGACGAGGAGCCCGAGCTCCGGCTCGCCCTCCGGGACCGCGAGGATCTCGACGACGCCGCCCGCCCGGGTCGCCACGACCGGGACCTCACGGATCATCGCCTCGACCACGACCTGACCGAACGGCTCCGGGACGGGCGACGCGTGCACGCACACGTCGAGAGCGTCGAGCTCTGCCGACGTGTCCGCGACGAAGCCAACCCAGGTGACGTGGTCCGCGACGCCCAGCCGCGACGCCTCCTCGCGGACCTCGTCGGCATACTGCTCCGCGCCGAAGCTGGGCTCGCCGACGATCCGGAAGGCGGCGTCCGGATACCGGTCCAGCACGGCCCTCGCTGCGCGCACCAGCTCGAGCTGCCCCTTCGTCGGGCTGATGCGTCCGACCATCCCCACCACCGGTCCCCTGCGCTCGGCCGGACGCGGGGATCGCGGACCGGCGAGGACCTGCTCGGGGCCGAAACCCGGGTACGCCACGGTCGTCCCGACCGGAAGCGTCGACGCGGTCGCCTCGGAGTTCACGATCACCTCGTCGGGGAACCTCGACGCAGCCCAGCGGAAGACGCGGGCGACCCGAGGCGGCAGGTAGTCGTCGGCGATCCTGTCGTGGACGTGCCAGACCAGCGTCGACCCGGCGCACCGGGCAGGCACCACGCCCAGCAGGTCGGCCTTGAGCGACGTCGTGTGGACGACGTCGGGCCGCAGGGCCCGGACCCGCCGCGCGAGCGCCCAGCCGAACGGGACCAGACGGAGCAGCGAGACGAGCTGCGAGAGGCTCGCCCGCCCCACCGACTCCCTGCTCGTCGATGCCGTCCGCCGGTCGAGGGCGAGCACCTCCGTCGGCACACCCACCCCCCGCAGACGACCGACGAGCGGACCGTCGGAGAAGAGCAGGACGCGGACGTCCACCTCCGGACCGAGGGCCTGGCAGAGCCGGACGAGAGCGAGCTCCGCACCGCCGAGCTCGCCCGTGTGGTCGAGCACCAGGACGCGCGTCGGTCGATCGGCGCGTGGGGACCTCACCAGCGGAACGGCAGCTTGCGGCCGGACCGTTCGGGCGCCGGTTCAGCGGTCTTGTCGCCCGCGCCGGTCCCGGTCGTGGGGGTGGCCTGCTGGGCGGTCGACAACGAGATCTTGCCCCACTCGGGTGCGAGGAGCGGAGCCGACCGGACCTCCGCCCCGTCCCGACGAGGGAGCTGCGCCGGCACGGCCTGGGCGGCGGGAGCCGGCTGTTCGGCAGGCACGGCCCGGGTGGGCTGGGCGGGAGCACCCTGCGTCGGCTCCGCCGGGCCGTCGGGCACCGCTCGTGCCGAGGGCGCCGGGGTCGCTGCCACGGCGTGCCCCGAGGCGGCGTCGGTCTCTCGACGGGCCGCCCCGCGTGCCGCAGGCTGCCCGAGCGACGACGGGCCGGTGACGACCGCGGCCGCGCGTTCCCGTGCCGCGCGGCGCGGCTCGTCGACCTGCTCGTCGCGGTCCTCGCCCGGGGCTCCCGTGTCCGGGAGCTCCGCCGCCAGCGCAGGAGCGTCGGCCGACGTGGTCGCTTGTCCTCCCACGGCCCGGTTCCCCCGACGTGTACCCACGTCGTCCGGGTCGCCGTACGTCGACGCGTAGAGCATGCGCCGGTCGCTCTTGACCCCGGCGAGAGCGATCCCGACCAACGGGACGTTGTTGATCCGCAACCGCTCGGACGCCTCGGCGAGGACCGCTCGGTCCGTCTTGCCGGCCGAAGCGATCAGGACCACGCCCGAGGCGTACCGGCCGAGGATCGTCGCGTCGGCAGCCGCGAGCACGGGAGGTGCGTCGATGACCACGACCTCCGCGTTGTCGCTCAGGTCGGCGATCAGCTTGCCGGCGCGGGTCGTCGCCAGGAAGTCGGCCGGGTCCATCTCCTCCTCGGGGACGGGGAACACACCGAGATTCGGGATCGTCGTGGGGCGCAGCGTGTGGGGGTCGCCCGCCCACCCCTCGGGCGGAGGCAGCACCCGGTCGAGCTCGGGGCGGCGCAGGTCGCCGGACACCGCGATGGTTCGCCGACCGCTCAGCGCGAACGACGCCGCGAGGTTCGCCGCGATGAAGGTGCGAGGCGCGTGGGGGTCGGCTGCCGTGACGACCACGACGACCTTCTCGGCCTCCGCGAGGGACACCTGCACCGCGGTCCGCAGCTCTCGGATCGACTCGGTGAAAGGGGTAGCGACCTTGCGCGACACGGGGAGCGTGTGCGAGTGGCCGTACTCGCGGTCGGACGTGCGGACCCCGTACAGCTCGGCCAGCACGGGGCTCTGCGCCAGGCGGACGGCGTCCGCCGCGCCACGCACCCGCACGTCGAGGCCCCGGCGGGCGAACGCCAGCCCGACGCCTGCGACGAGGCCGGCCAGCACAGCCAGCGCCAGGACGGTGCTCTGGCCGGGGCCTTGGGCCTCCGCCCCGGTGGCGGGGGTCTGCACCTCCGCCGGGACGCCGATCGCGCGCAGCGTGTTCGCCTGCACGGTCAGCGTCGTGTAGTCGGTGACGATCGTCTCCTTCTCGGCCAGCGCGAGGGGATCCTCGGGGTTCGCGACGAGCCGCGCGGTGACGCCAGCGAGCTGTTCGGCGAGCGCCTGTCGTCGGGCGTCGAGCGTCGCCACCTGGTTGTCCCGGACGACCACGAGCTGAGCCACGTACGCGTCGGCGAAGGCGTTCGCCACGTCCTCGGACTCCTGCGGGTCCAGGGTCCTGGCGTTGATGGCGATGAGCTTCTGGCTCTCGGTCGGGTAGTCCGCGGAGACCATGGCTGCGAGCGACGCGGGCGTACCCGTGTACCCGAGGGCCGTCGCAGCGGCCTCGACCACCGGGTCGGACGTCACGTCGTCGAGATCGGTGTCGACCGTGACCTCGACGACCTGTTCACCGCCTTGTGCCGACTGGACGCCGATCAGCTGGACCGTCGCGCTCGCCTTGTAGACGGTCTCCTGCTGGTTCAGGTAGTAGAGCGCGCCGGCGACGACCACGAGCACGGCGGCCAGCACGTACCACTTGCCGGCCCACACGGTACGGATGAACTCCCGGACGGTCATGGGTTCCTCTCCCCTGGCATGCTGGGCTCCGTGTGCACGAGCCCTCGTTGCGCATCGACGACCTCGCGGAGCCGGGCGACGAAGCGCGGGAGCGCGAAGGTCTCGACGTGCGACGTCAGAGCGTCATCATCCCACGAGACGCCCAAGGCTTCCTGGACGGCCTGCGCGACGAGCCCGGCCTCGGGGGCGTCGAAGAACGTCCCCGTCACCCCGTCGACGACGGTGTCGAGGTAGCCGCCGTCGCGCAGGACGACCGACGGGCGTCCGAACGCCCCCGCCTCGAGCGGCGAGAGACCGTAGTCCTCGTACGAGGCAGCGACGAGCATCGAGCAGTGACGGTAGAGCCACCGCAGCTCGGGATCGTCGACGCGGCCCAGGAGCGTCGTCCGGCCGCCCGTGCTCCCCGTGCCCGACGGCGTGCCCCAGCGCCCGGTGGTCGCTCGCCCTCGCGCGGCGAGCCCTTCGAGGCGAGCACGGTCGGGACCGTCACCGACGATCACGAGCTGTCTGCCTGCCAGGCGGGCGGCCTCGATCAGGACGTCGACGTTCTTGTACGGGAGCAGCCGGGCCACGCACAGCAGGAAGCCCGGTTCGAGCCCCGGCACCTCGCGCTCGGCCCCCGCGGGCATCATCGCGGGTGGCGGCGGCAGGATCTCCGCCTCGATGCCGTACGCGTCACGGATCGCCCGCTGCGTGACGGTCGAGTTGGCCAGGTAGACGTCGGCGCGCTCGGCGGCTCGCCGGTCCCAGCCACGCAGGGCAGGGGTGAGCGCGGACAGCGCGGTCGCGGCGACACCTCCGCGCAGACGGTCGAGCGCGCTCGCGCCGTCCCGGCCACCCAGGTAGCGGTCCCGCTGGTAGAGCCACCGGGCGGGGGCGTGGCAGTAGACGACGGTGCGCCCGGCCCCGCGGTAGCCGTGGGCCCAGCCCGTCGAGCTCGCGAGCAGGACGTCGGCCTCGACGTGCTGCGCCGAGACGGCAGGGGCGAGGAACGGCAGGGCCAGCCGGTGGTGACGGCGCAGGGGGCCGAACCGGTCGAGGGCCGAGGTGCGCAGGTCGAGATCAGCGAACTCCGGGAACGTCCCGTCGGCGTCGTACAGCGTCGTGAACATCGGTGAACCCGGGAACGCCTCGGCGAGCCAGAGCGCCACCCGTTCGGCGCCGCCGCGCTGCGTCGCGTAGTCGTGCGCCAGTGCCACACCGTCGGTCATCGTGCCTCCGTCATGGGGCAGGACGTCGGAGACCCGCCCAGGAATGGATATCGATCCAGCCTAGGTGGCGGGTCGGGGCGAAACGGGGCGACAGTGGCACCTCACCCGGGTGAAACGCCCGCCGTCCGCGCGCTCGGGGTACGGAGCGACACGTTCACGCCTTGGTGTGGAACTTGCCCTGGGCCGCGAGGAGCCCCTCGGTCAGGACCATCTCGACCGCGTCGGCGGCGTCGTCGAGCAGGAACGGCAGCTCCTTGGCCTCGGCGCCCGAGAAGTTCTTGAGGACGAAGTCGGCCGTGTCCATGCGCCCCGGGGGGCGTCCGACACCCGCGCGGACGCGCAGGTAGTCACGGGTCCCGAGCGCCTTGGTGATGTCGCGCAGCCCGTTGTGGCCGCCCTCGCCACCGCCCGACTTGAGCTTGACGTCGCCGAAGGGGATGTCGACCTCGTCGTGCACGACGACGACGTGGTCCGGGTCGATCCCGAAGTACTGGGCGAGACCCGCGACGGGGCCGCCCGAGGTGTTCATGTACGTCGAGGGCTTGGCCAGGATGACGCGCGGTCCCGGCGCACCGCCGGGCAGCACGCCGAGGCGCGCCTCGGCGACGGCCGCGCGGGCCTTGTGCGCGCTGAACGTCGAGCCCGAGCGGCCGGCCAGGACGTCGAGCACCATGTGCCCGATGTTGTGGCGGTTGCCCGCGTAGGTCGGGCCGGGGTTCCCGAGCCCGACGACGAGCCACGGCTGGTCGGTCATGTCACCTGTGTCCTTGGTCGGGGTCGGGGAACGTCCAGCG